>JBCDGT010000083.1:0-8500 GCA_038750915.1 Bacteroidota bacterium | reverse complement strand
TAGACTTCTTCTATGGCCACCCCAATCGACTTCAAAAAGCTGACCGCCCACGCCAAGGAATACGGTTTTATTTACCAGAGTAGTGAAATCTACGATGGTTTAGCCGCGACTTATGACTACGGTCCGAACGGCGTGTTGTTGAAGAATAACCTCAAGGAATACTGGTGGAAGAGCATGGTGCAGTTACACGATAACATCGTTGGTATTGATGCGGCCATCTTTATGCACCCCCTCACCTGGAAAGCTTCCGGCCACGTGGATGCTTTCAATGACCCACTGATTGACAACAAAGACTCGAAGAAGCGTTTTCGGGCCGATGTGTTGATTGAGGACTACATGGATAAGATCGAAGGCAAGATCAACAAAGAAATCACCAAAGCCAAAAAGCGCTTTGGTGATGCTTTCGATGAAGCCCAGTACCGTGAAACCAACCCCAACGTACTGCGCTACGCTAAGGAGCACGCTGAAGTGGGCAAACGCTTGGCTACCGCCATGACGGACGGTAATATGGAGGAGTTGTATCAGATCATCGTTGATTTGGGCATCAAAGACCCAGACACGGGTAGTGCTAACTGGACGGAGGTCCGCCAGTTCAACCTAATGTTCTCCACGCAGCTGGGTAACATTGCCGGTGAGGAGGGTAAACTTTACCTACGCCCAGAAACAGCCCAGGGTATTTTTGTCAACTTCCTGAACGTCCAAAAAACCACCCGCCAGAAGTTGCCCTTCGGTATCGCGCAGATCGGTAAGGCTTTTCGTAACGAGATCGTAGCCCGACAGTTCATCTTCCGGATGCGTGAATTCGAGCAAATGGAGATGCAATTCTTCATCCAGCCTGGCACCCAAATGAAGTGGTACGACTACTGGAAGGAAACTCGCCTAAAGTGGCATAAAGCTCTCGGTCATCCCGCCGAAAAGCTTCGTTTTCACGACCACGATAACCTGGCGCACTACGCTGATGCTGCCGTGGATATCCAGTTCGATTTCCCCTTTGGCTTTAAGGAACTAGAAGGTATTCACAGCCGGACGGACTTTGACCTTGGTGCCCACCAGGAGCTATCGGGTAAAAAACTGCAGTACTTCGATCCCGCTACTAAGGAGAGTTACATCCCCTATGTGCTTGAAACCTCAATTGGTGCGGACCGCCTCTTCCTGGCCACTCTCAGCCATGCCCTGCGCGAGGAGCAAGTACCTGGCCAAGACGATCCGAATAAGCGACGTGAAGTGCTTTCCCTGCACCCTGCGATCGCCCCCATCAAAGCCGCCATTATGCCTTTGAAGCGTAATGACGAACGTTTAGTGAATACCGCTAAAGGTATTTTCAACGACCTCCGTTTCCGCTTTGACGTGCAGTACGATGATACTGGCGCCATTGGTAAGCTCTACCGGCGTCAGGATGCCGTAGGTACACCTTTCTGTATTACCGTTGATTTCGACACCTTGGAAGATAATACGGTCACGGTCCGCGATCGGGACACCCTAGAGCAGGTACGGGTGAAGATCGAAGACCTCGCTGGCTTCATTGGTCCGAAGGTTGATCTGGCTACCCTACTCGCCGCGGCGAAGTAAGGAGCTTTCAACTTTCAACCTAGCGGAGAGAGCAGACCAAAGTACCAATAGACCAAAATGCCCCGAGAGTTAACCGGAAGGTTTACCCTCTACCCTTCTTCCGGGACGATCAATTCTGTAATGCCTAACAAAGCCATATCAGAAAAGACCTGTACTCGGTAATTTCCCGGAGGCAGTTGTTCCGTTATTTTCTGCTCTAGCCGTAGGTTTTGGGAAGCCTGGAGGGTGATGTCTTTTTTAGTCATCGCCGTCAACTGCACCTGAGTCCCGTTCACTGGTACTTTGGCCGAAACCGGTTTAATACCGAGCAGAGGATCTCCACTGCGGTCGGTCACTACTAGGTAAAGGGATGATTTTTGTCCTTGGTAAGCTTCGGGAACTTTGCTGAGCGCAAAATCTACCAGGAGCCTACGGTCATTGGTGGGGGAGGAAGGAGCATCTCCTCTGACTTCCTGTAAGAGCTGAACTTTTAAATCGCTGGTGCGCAACTCCGCTTCCGACGAAAGGCCCAACTGTTGTTGCAAACGCGCATTAACCGGAGCGGTACGCACGTCATCTGGTACGAGTCGAAGAGGCTTAGGTACCTTAGGAGCTGGTTTCTCGGGTGCTGGGGCGGAAGCCCTTTGTTTGGCAGGATTCGCCGTAGCTTGCAGCGTCTTCTGCTCCGGCAGTGAGGCGAGAGCCGGCTCGTCTTTCACTGGTAGCGATTGAGAAGAGCTTGAACTACTATTTTCCGCGACGTCCTTTTGGCGCGCAGTGAGAGAACTGATGTCCGCTAATCGCTTTTCTACTAAGCCGGATTCATCCGTCAATGCTGGAATTTCTACCTCCTCCTCAATAGTTAGGGCAGGAAGATCAGGATCTTCTTGAAGAGGTAATTCCGATGATGTCGCCTTTATTTCTTGTGGTGAACCTATGGATGGAGTACCGGCTTCGGTAGCCTCCAATAAACGATTGTGTCGTAAGCGCACGATGTGTAAGGTATCGCGGACCAATTCGGTTATTTCCCGTTGTTCTTGTAGTTTACCGTGGGTAACAATAGCCCAGGGCAGCGTAATAAAAAACGGAAGTAAAAGACAAAAAATAATCAGGTAATCTCTTCTAGTCATTGGGAATAATCGTGTTGTTCAATAGAAAGGATGAATATGGGTGCGCTAAAGAAAAAATTAGGAATATGTGACGTCAAAAAATGAAAATTACGGGAAAGAGGCTAACAAAAATAGGCACTAAGCCGTAGTTTTAACCTAAATTCCCTTGATGCTTTCTGTTGATACTACGGTAAGAACGCTTGTATATTCTTAATTATTTCCGTTTTTCACCTAGCACCGCTCAAGAAAATTAACTAGTTAGTAGGTCTTGATATTTATCCCAAAAACACACTGAACAACAAAATGAAATTACTCTATACCCTTTTATGTCTGCTTCTGGTGGTCACTTTACGAGCCGATCCGGGAGACTCCAGCCGCCTAATCAATACCATTGACCTCGGCTACCCCATTACAACAGTAGATTTTAGTGCCGACGGAGAATTACTAGCAGTAGCCGGAGCCAGTGCGACGGTAAACCTCTACCATGCCCACCTCGGCATCAAGGTAAAGGCACTAACGGAAGGCCACACTGAGCACATCAACACGGTACGCTTTTCTCCGGACAGCCGGCTCCTAGCAACGGGGGGAAGTAAGCATAAAATTCTTATTTGGGATGTTGCCAGCGGTCGTCTCATCCACGAGTTGATAGGGCATAAAGCCCCCATTCAGGGCCTTTCCTTTAGCCCTAATGGTTTTTATCTTGCCAGCGCCAGCGGAGAAGACCAAGTCATTATTTGGAACCTAGCTACGGGTCATCGGGTTGAGAATCTTCCTCGACATCCCGGTCAGGTTACTGCGGTGGCCTTTGGCGCTACCGGCGAACAACTCATTACGGCTTGTAGTGATCAAAAGCTCCGTATCTGGTCCACCAAAGATGGAAAGTTGGTACAAATCTTGAAGGGACATAAGGCCGCAGTTTGCGCGGTAAGGTGGTCTTGGACTGCCGGCCTAATCGCCAGTGGTGGAAAAGACAATAGTGCCAAGATCTGGGATCCGGTAAACGGTAATCAAGACCCTAAGTTACCGAACCACCCCGCTGATGTATGTACGCTTGCGTTTAGCCCCGAAGGCACGATTCTAGGAACCGGCGGGGCGGACAACCTAGTAAAACTATGGGACCTTGCCTCCGGAAAGCTAATCATCGCTTTAACGGAAGGAGCCCATATTGCGAAAGTAGAAGAGGTAGACTTCAACCATGACGGCACCGTACTGGTCAGTTGTAGTCGGGACGGAATGGTCAAACTATGGGATGTACCCACCCTCGAAGAGCGGCTGAATTTCACCCTTGAGCGGGCCATGACAGAATGGTTGCAGGGGCAAGATGTCGAAAAAACCGCGAACCTCCTCGAGCAACCGGAAAAACGGGATAAAGAGCGAGAGCGAATTCGGAAAAACCTCGAAAAGCAGCTAACGACCTACTTCGAAGAAAATGTTGCTTGGCAAGAAACCCTTACCATCGGAAAGTACAATGAGGACTACGGCTACTTCCGAGTAGAATCTCCCTTGTTGGGTCGATTGCGTCTGATTGTAGAGCCAAAGGAAGCAGAAAAAGTAAAGGAAAATATCGATCGGCTCGAATTCCGCTACCTCAAGATGAAAATGGAAGATGGTAAGCTACAGGTAGAGTCGGTAATGGCTTTTCTTAAAGGGATGCAACGTCGGTACATTACTAAGCCGATGGCCATTACCAATAAATGATCTGGGCTAGACGAAGAAAAGCCAGAACTTCCCTCCGTTCGGGGCGTTATCAAAGGTTACATGGCAAATGAATGGAATGTCGGCCAAAAGCACAGCACCGGCCTAAAGAAAGAAACGGAATACGCCGTCATTATCGGTGTCGTTACTCGTCATCAAACCGAGGAACAGGTAACCGAATACCTGGATGAATTAGAATTTTTGGCGCTCACCGCAGGTGCAAAGACCGTTAAAAGATTTACCCAAAAACTGGACGCTCCCGACAGTAAGACCTTCATCCGTAAAGGAAAGGTGGAGGAAGTAGCTAAGTACGTTAAAGAACACGAAGAAGTCAGTATGGTCATCTTCGATGATGACCTAAGCGGTAAACAGACAAACATCCTGGAGGAAAAACTCAAGGTGAAGATCATTGATCGCTCGACGCTGATCCTAGATATTTTCGCCGGGAGGGCCCAGACGGCCCAAGCCAAAACCCAGGTGGAGCTGGCCCAGATGCAATACATGTTGCCCCGCCTGAAGGGCCTCTGGACTCACTTAGAGCGGCAACGTGGTGGCATCGGTATGCGCGGCCCTGGAGAAACGGAAATCGAAACTGACCGTCGGATCGTTCGTGATAAGATCAGCAAACTCAAGAAAGACCTGGAAAAGCTGGACCGTCAGGCCGCTACCCGTCGTAAGGGGCGGGATGCGATGGTGCGAGTAGCCCTCGTAGGCTATACTAATGTAGGTAAGTCTACCCTAATGAACCTACTGACGAAATCCGACGTCTTCGCCGAAGACAAGCTATTCGCCACCCTAGATACGACCGTCCGCAAAGTAGCCTACGAAGGGGTGCCCTTCCTACTTACGGATACCGTCGGCTTCATTCGCAAACTCCCGCACCACCTCGTAGAGAGTTTCAAGTCTACCCTAGATGAGGTAAGAGAAAGTGATATTATGCTTCACGTGGTCGACGTTGCCCACCCCGTCCACGGCGACCAGATTCGCACGGTACAGCAACTACTCAAGGACCTGAAGGCCGACGAAAAGCCCACCTTACTCGTTTTCAACAAGGTTGACCTCTTCCGAGAACGGAACTACGACCTTTATCTCGACCAAGAAGGCCGGGAGGAAATCGAAGAAGGCTTGCGCAAGAGCTTGGAAGGTGAGTTTGGTAATGAGGCTATCCTGATCTCCGCTCGTACCAAAGAAAATCTTAACCTCCTCCGCCGCAGGCTCGTGGACATGGTTAAAGAAGAATATCAACAAACCTACCCTTACCTAGCCAAGCACTGGTGAACCCTTTCCGCTAGCTCCTTCTCCCATAAGACGAACCAAAGCGCCAACAGACTAACAGATCAACTTTGAGCCCCACCCAACTCGACAACTACGCCCATCTCCTCGTAAATTATTGCGTTGGCCTCCAAGCCGGCGAAAGGCTTTTTGTGAACTCCACTACCTTAGCTAGTCCCTTGATTGCCGCGCTGCAACGGGAGGTCCTCAAAGCCGGTGGTCACCTGGAATACAGCCTCAATGTGGCGGGGACCGCTGCCGCTATGCGTGATTTTAGCAGCCCTGAACAATTTGCTTATCTACCAACGCTCTACCGGGAAGCTATTCATAATTTCGAAGCCTACATCAATATTCGTGCCCCTTTCGACCTGCGGCAAGCCCCGCCCGCTCCGGAATTACAGGAGGCCCGCCGGCTGACCATGCAGCCAATTCTGAAAACTTACTTCGAGCGTACGGCCGACCGGCGCCTGAAGCGCAGCCTTTGTGTGTATCCCTGCCCAGCCTTAGCCGAGGAAGCGGGGATGAGTCTAGAGGAGTACACCGCCTTCGTTATGGCAGCCACCAAGGTGGACCAGAAGGATCCCAAAGCCGCCTGGCTGGAGGTCCGTCGCCGCCAACAAACCGTCGTCGATCACCTAAATAAATGTTCTTCTTTTCGTTACCTAAACGATCGTTCTGACTTGACCTTTACAACCAAGGGTCGTACCTGGATCAATAGCGACGGGCAAACTAATATGCCCAGTGGAGAAGTGTACACAAGCCCAGAAGAGGACTCCGCCAACGGCCATATCTACTTTGATTATCCGGCCATTCGCAATGGAAAGACCGTCCGGGGCGTTACTCTGCGCGTGAAGGACGGAGAAATCATTGAGTGGCACGCCGAAGACGGCCAGGAAGTCTTAGACGAGACTTTCGACATCCCCGGCACCCGCCGTTTTGGCGAAGCAGCCATCGGCACCAATTACACTATTGACCGCTTTACTAAAAACATCCTCTTCGATGAAAAAATTGGCGGAACGGTTCATTTGGCCATCGGTCAGAGTTACGCGCAAGCGGGTGGAAAGAATGAGAGTACGGTCCACTGGGACATGATTGCGGACATGAAAAAAGGGGGCGTTATCTTTGCCGACGGTGAAGAAATTTACCGTGATGGACGCTTTCAGAGCGATTTGTGGGGGTAGATTCAACCTTTGCCCACGCCTTTCGTCTTTATTATCCCCGTGTTTAACTACCTTGCATCGCTTTGAAGAGTAAAAAACTTTAGAACAAAACCTGGGAACAAAACTAGAATTTAACCTCAAACCGTGAACGAGAACATTGCCTTTCTGGAATTGAAGTATGGGAACATCTACGGAGGCTACCCTAATTTTTACGCCATCAGTGAAATCGCCCTCCTCGTCTTTGAGCGTGGGTCCAACAAAATTTTCCTCGAAAGCTGGATCAACCAGGCCAATGTGGAAATTGTCGACGTATACGCTGAAACCGATGAATTAGGGCACACCGTAAAAAGAGTAAGAGAGGTGCTGAATATGCGCACCAACCGTCGCTTCCCCTACGACGAAGAGTTCCGCTTGAATGATAACGATTTACAATTTGCCTTCCGCAACTTGCGCTCTACCAAATCCGCAGTAAAGAACTTCTTGCTGAAGAATCTACGTAAATACCGCTTTGACGACCTGATCGTCTTTGATGGGCGCCGCGATATCTTCCTCTGCGAACGCTCCGGAGTGAATTTTGATTACGTCAATATCATTGACATTCAGAAAGACCTCAACCGGGAGACCGACTACCTCTTTAGTCTCAACAAATTGGCTAAAGTAATCGATTTCCACACCGATCGCTCCTACCTACGCAGCAATAACCTTGAGTACTGGCTGCACCCCATTGCGGCTCGCCAAATCATTCCTGGCACCGCCGCTTTCGACGCTGCTCGCCTCCTGATGGTATTCAATGAGTATACCGAACGGCACGACGACTTCCTCATCAAGGCCGCTATCCTCCTCAATAAGATTCAAAAGAAAAAGGAAGAGGAAAAAGCCTTACAACCACCAGAAGAAGAAGCGCCCGCAAAGGAAGAAGAGTAATTGGGGCGCGGCCGCAGGTGCAATGAGCGGTTGATGCTCACTCCGTGAGCGAAAATTTACTGCCTGTTGAATTCACCATTTAAAACGAACTTGGACTTACTTAAGTCGATTGGCAGGGAGTGAACTTTAAACCCCATACATTCCCCCAATTTAAGCACCGCTGGGCTCGTTAGGCATTGTGATGGATTCGGCAAAATACAATGCAGCCAACCGCTTATTTCTTTTTTTAATCCGTGCCCTCCTCCTCGGCTGGGCGGGGCTATTGGTTTACCTAAACCTACACCTTTACTATCAACCGGATTTCTCTACTTCACCGAAAGGCACCTACAACGAATCCGTCTACCGACAGCTTCAACACCTAGGTGATGAAATTCACGCAGGAGCCGCAGAAGATATGCAGGATTTATTTCCGGAAGGTTTTCTCTTTCTCAATGCCCTATACGCCCTTGCTTGGGTAGACTGTGCCAGCCCATTAACTAAGAGTCAAGAACAAAAAGTTCTTACGGAAGCTTTACGGGAAATTGACTGGTCTTTAGCACAGATCAATTCTCCTACAGGGAAACAAATATTTGACGAGAACCTTTACCCAACTTATGGTGCTTTTTACCTTGGCTGGAGTAACTATGTATTGGCAAGAAGGCTTGCATTGGTTCCCGCTGATGCCCGCCCCAAAAATCAAGTAGCGGTTTTTCAACAAAACTGTGCTGAGTTAGCGGCTGCCTTCGATAGTATTCCAGGCCCTTGGTTAGAGACATACCCACATAGTGCCTGGCCAGCGGATAATGTGGTCGC
>JBCDGT010000082.1:0-8587 GCA_038750915.1 Bacteroidota bacterium | reverse complement strand
TAGTTAATGGAAAGCCCGAATTGCCGTTCCATTTCCTGGAACACTTCCTCCGGAGCAGCATCACGGTAACGTATTCCCCCTTCCAGCCAGCCGGGGGTCGTCGTTTGGGGAGGGATGGTGTCTAGGAGTAATTGACCTTGAGATAGATGTAACTGTTGACCAGCTACTAAGGTGTCTTTCCTACCGTCTTCCAGGCTGACGGCCACTATCCCTTCGTAGCAGGCTACTCGAAAGCCCTCCGGCCGGGCAAATACATTAAATTCAGTACCTAGTACTTCAACCGTACCCATTGCCGTAGTCACCAAAAAAGGACTGCCCTTTGCTACGGAGAAGAAGGCTTCTCCTTCCAACTCTACTGCCCTTTTATTTGCCCATTCCTTACCAGCGTACCGCAGCTCACTTACGGCATTCAGCTCTACTCTAGATCCAGCCGGCAACTCATGTGTGATTCGTTGCCCCGCATTTGTCTTTATGCTTTCCACGCCGGGTAGTAGGAAAATAACGGCCGTAATTAGGGCTACCGCTGCGGCAACCCCGACCAACCACTTCCTTCGACTACTACGAGGTTTTAGTGGTTTCACCTTAGCGGCCGCTTTACGTTCAGCTAATTTCTTCCAAGCGTCTTCTTCCGCGTAAGGCGCAGGCGCCCAACCAGCGGCGGTGGTAGCAATGCGCTGCCACTCAGGAAAGTCTGGATGGCTTTCCACCTGTAACCGCTCCGCCTCGTTCACCTCACCACTCAGCCAACGTGCCAGTAAGGTTTCATCCGCAAACGGATGATTGTTCTCCTGCTTCGCCATGATCAGATGTTTTTACTGAGTTCGCGCAATTCTACGAGCGCCTTAGACATTCGTTTCTCCACGGCCTTTTTACTGATACCAATCCGCTCGGCAATTTCCTGGTAAGTCAACTTATCAATCCGATTGAGCAAAAAGACCACTCGGTTTTTCTCCGGAAGCTCCGCCAGTGCTTGCTGAAGTCGTTCCTCAAACTCGGTCACTTCCAGGAGGTACTCAGGAGATTCTTCGGTAGCCATTTTCACGGTATTTCGCTGCTGGAACTTGAAGACTACTTTGCGGTGCTTCACCTCATCGAGAAAAAGGTTATTCGCCACCGTAAACAAATAACTCTTGGCCTTGCCGGGTGCTACCTTGCCACAGGCTTGCCAGAGGCGCAAAAAAGCTTCCTGGGCCAGGTCTTCCGCCTGACCGAGATTCCCCAGTTTGTACTGTAAAAAATTGCGGATGGGCTGCCCCCAATCGGCAAAAAGCTGCCGGAAGATCGGTTCGGCGCAAACGTTAGCGGATGGAGGTGAAGCTTTGTTTTGGATGAGAAAGAGATTTGTGGTGAAAGTAGTTGATTGCTGGTTTGTTTTGTCCTCTCCCCCGCCCCTCTCCGGGGGAGAGGGGAGACGCCCCAGCTCGCTAACGCTCGTAAAGCGCTGGTAGACAAGGTAACCTCATATTATCTATTCATCCCTCTCCTCTGACCGCCGTAGGCAGCCGCGCAGCGAACAGGGACCGAGGGAGAGGACTACATGGTTACCAGTGAAACGAGGAAAGGATAATTCACCCTACCCATTAAATCTCCAAAAACGAATAATTCCCTAATCCACACGAATACTAGTCAGATTCATACACCCCCTATTTAGGCGATTTGGCGCGCCGTTTTCAGCCCGTGCTTTGTGGTATCACAAAACCATAAAACACATTTTCCCATGCGCTATTTCCTTTGCATCCTCCTCATTTACTGCTGCTGCTTCGCTAAGGCCCAGGACGAAACGGGCAGTCCTTACTTCATCGTTCAAAATACCGAGGCGGGCGCGGCCGCAGGTGCTGGCTTTCCTTTAACGGCGACCGCCGCAGAGGTGAATATTGCCGGCATCATCGCCGATGTCACCGTACAACAGACCTACGTCAACAAGGGCAAAAATCGTTTAGAAGCCACTTATATTTTTCCGGGATCTACCAATGCCGCCGTTTACGGCATGACCATGATCGTCGGGAACCGCCGGATCGAAGGCATTGTCCAAAGAAAAGCCGAGGCCCGCGCTACCTACGAAGCCGCCAAGGCAGAGGGTAAGCGAGCTTCCCTGCTGGAGCAGCATCGCCCGAACGTCTTTCAGATGAACGTCGCTAATATTCTTCCTGGGGATACCGTGAAAGTCGAGTTGCGGTATACCGAGTTATTAGTGCCCGAAGGGGGCACCTATCGCTTCGTTTATCCTACGGTGGTGGGCCCTCGTTATACGGGTGAAAGTACGGCTTCTGCCCCATTAGCCAGTACGAATAACAACGACCAGATCATCAATCCCGCGACCCAATCTACCAACAACTACGCCGCTCAGCCCTACACCAAGGGGCTTCCCAACTACACCTTCGATCTCTCCGTCTACCTCAAAGCCGGCGTTCCCGTAGCTACCCTTGGCAGCCCGAGCCACCGCATCACGACCACAAGCGAGCAGGACGCCACCAGCATCCGGCTTGACGGCGCTGAAATCCAGGGCGGCAACCGCGATTTCGTCCTCGAATACCAACTTCAGGGCGAGTACATCCAGACGGGCATGCTCCTCTACGAAGGAGCAAAAGAAAACTACTTCCTGTACCTCGCGCAGCCTCCAGCTTCGCCAAGCGATCAAGATTACCCGCCACGGGAGTTTGTCTTCGTCGTCGATGTATCCGGCTCCATGAACGGTTTCCCCCTGGAAGTAAGCAAAAGCTTATTACGCAAACTCATCGCCCAACTACGCCCCGTGGATGAGTTCAACGTGGTCCTCTTCGCCGGGGCCAGTAAAACCTGGCAGCCAAGCTCCGTTGCGGCCACTGAAGCTAACCTTGCCCAGGCGATTACCTTCCTGAATGACTCGCGTGGCGGCGGTGGCACCCAGCTACTGGCCGCCCTAAATACCGCCTATTCGTTACCCCGCTCCGCAACTGGATTGAGCCGCAACTTCGTCGTAGTAACCGACGGCTACATCAACGTCGAGCCGCGGGTATTTGACCTCGTTCGCAAGAACCTCAATCAGGCCAACGTCTATAGCTTCGGCATTGGCAGTTCCGTTAACCGCCACCTCGTCGAAGGCATGGCCCGGATCGGCAAGGGCCGCCCAGCGTTCGTTCTTAACCAAAGCCAGGCAGAGGCGGAAGCCGACCGCTTCCGTCGCTACATCAGCGAGCCGGTACTTACGGAAATGAGCCTAGATTTTGGGGATAAATTTGACGCTTACGACGTGGAGCCCATTAGTCTCCCCGATCTAAGTCGGGAGCGTCCCCTCGTGGTTTTCGGTAAGTACCGTGGCAAAGCCAAAGGGCAACTGAAACTGACGGGCTACGGTGGCTACACCGGACTTAACGCTCCCAATGGCATCCCCACTTCCGAAATCCAAACCGAAGCCGATTACCGTAAACGCCGCTTTACTTTCTCCCTAAAAAACGCCGTGGCCGACGACCGTCACGCCGCCCTAGCCCAGTTGTGGGCGCGGGAAAGGATTCGCCGCCTGGATGATTACAATAACCTTCGCCACGACGATGAACGAGTAGAAGAAGTTACCCAGCTTGGTCTGGAGTACAACCTTCTCACTGCCTACACCAGCTTCGTTGCCGTAGAAGAAACGCCCGTTGCCGATACCGACAATCCGCTCGAAACCGTCAAGCAACCGCTCCCCCTGCCCGAAAACGTTTCCGCCACCGCCGTCGGCTTCAGCCTCGGCTTTGCCGGGGTGTCGGGTCTGCCGCTGGCACCTGCGTCCGCGCCCTGGTATGCTTTTATCCTACTTGGTCTACTGTCTGGCTTGCTTTGCTACTTACTCTACCGCTTGTTCGGTCGCCGCCTGCTGTACATACTGCCCTTCACGCTGCTGTTCTTAAGTTGTGAAACAGCTAAGGAATCCGTCAACAACGTCCAGGAATGTGTCTCTGAAACCCTTATTGACCAAACCCCTACAGCAGCGGCGACCATTACCTTTATCCTCGGAGAAGATGAAGGCACCAATGCCTACTACGCCCGCGCTACCGAGTACTTTCGTTTTCACCCCGAGGAGGCCGGGGAGTACCTCATCACCGACCTAAAAAGCATTGCTGAAGTACACGCTTACCTACGGACCCACAAGCCCAACGAAGGCCCTTGGCAAAAGGTCAATCTGGTGGCGCACGGTAACCAGTGGACGGGCCTCGCTGTCCCCCTGCAAGCCAATACGGAAGGCCGCACCACTACCGCTCGATTGGCGGAATGGCAACCTCAACGCCAGTTGCCCAAAAAGCACTTGGACGCCAATACTGAAATCATCGTCCACGGCTGCAGTGTGGGAAGAGACACTGCACTGCTGCTACAACTCAGTCGGGTATTCGCCGCTCGTGGTCACCGCTTTCCCATCGTTGCCGCCTCTCCCGACTTTACCCTTTTCCGGGAAGGCAATGATGGCATTGAGCGCCATTTCGCCAAGTATTACTTTCGCGCTACCCCGCTAGGAAAATACCCCCAGCGCGAAGTAATGGCCCGCCGCTTCGCCCGCCAACACCCCGACAAGCGGATCGACTGGGACGAAGCCCTGAAGACAACTCGTTTCTCTACAGAGCTGAAACCACACCTGTATCAATTTAACGTCCCCGTGGAGTGGACCCGAGTCTACCCTAATAAGGATAAAACAACGGCTCCTCAGCATACCGTCGATCAAGAAAAATGGTTGGCTCGCGAAATAGCCCTGATGGAGAACTTAGGGCGGATGGCGCTTTCGCCCCGGCAGTTTCGGTGGGAATTTTCTAGCGAAAATTATCAGTTGGCCGATGGAGGAACCATCCCAGCCATAAAAGCGGTTGGTACCGCACGCTTGTTTTGTGTGTTAGTACCCACTCCGGAAAAGCGTCCGTTTACTCGGTTGCGGTGGGTGGAAGCGTAAAGGCCCAATCTTTCGTAGAACGGGGTTATGAACTTACTACGCTCGTTCGCCACCCCATTCTTAGGCCAATTCACCCCTAAAGGGGCTCTACATCTTATCGTGGAGCCCCTTTAGGGGTGAATTGGTATGAGCGAGAGGGCGGAGAAGCGACGAAGTCGCGCGAGAGCCCCTCGCTCTATTAACGAATCTGGCTCGACTAAACCAATCCTTATTAGATAGCCTAGGCATAGAAGAAAGTAAGGACGAGATTAAATCACTCCAACCACCTCCCGCACAATCTCCTCCGCTTCCCCCAAAGCCGTAGCTAAATCATCATTAAGCAATACCCGATCAAAAGTATCCCGGTAGCTCAGTTCTTCTTCGGCCCGAGCGATGCGAACGAGTAGGTCCGCCTCACTCTCGGTATTGCGATCCCGCAGCCGCTGAAAGAGAATTTCTGAACTTGGCGGATCAACGAAGACGGCAGTAGCCTGCTCCGGGTACATTTCTTTAATGTTGGTCGCTCCTTTTACCTCAATGTCGAAAACGACCGTCTTCCCCAAGGCCCAGATTCGCTCTACTTCCGAACGCAGGGTGCCGTAATAGCGCCCAGGGTAGACTTCCTCATACTCCACGAATTCCCCCGCAGCAACTTTCTCGGCGAAGGCTTGATCCGACAAAAAGTGATAAGCCACACCAGCTTCTTCCCCGGGGCGTTGGGGCCGATTAGTAGCCGATACTGAGAAAGCCAAGGCCTCAAATTTATGGAGTAAATGGCGTACGATCGTCGTCTTTCCCGCACCGGAAGGAGCGGTAAAAATGAGCATTTTGCCTTTAGCGGACTTAGGCGACATTAGCGAGTTGTTCTTTGATCATCTCCAGGTGCTCCTTCATATTGACCACCAATTTCTGTATCTCCGGAGAGTAGGCTTTCGCCCCCAGCGTATTTACCTCCCGGCCGATTTCCTGGCTGATGAAATTCAGTTTACGGCCTTTGATATCGTCCTTATTCGTCAGGATTTCGAGGAAGTACTCACAGTTTTGCTTCAGGCGGACCTTCTCCTCGTTGATGTCCATCTTCTCCAGATAAAATAGCACCTCTTGCTCATAGCGGTTCTTGTCTACATTGGTCCGGCCGAGGTAATCCTTCAGGTGCTTTTCCATCCGGTCTCGGACCGACTGGATGCGTGCATCCTCAAACTCCGTCACCTGGGTCAGTAATTCTGCAATCCCCATACAACTACTACTGAGATCAGTCGCCAGCACCTTGCCCTCTTGTAGGCGGTACTTGTTGAGGTCGTCGATACAGGCTTCCGCCGTTTGCTTCAGTGCGGGCCAATCTTCGTCGGCCAGTCGGTTACTACCGGATTCTACGACTCCTGGAATCCTGAGCAGGGCAGCATAAAGACCGTCTTCGTGGCCAGCACTCCCCTGCACCGACTGGGTCTGGCCGGCGACCTGATGGTAAAGCTTCTTGAGCAAGGCGGTATTCACTGTAATAGCCTCTCCTCCGGTTTCATCGGCAATCTCTACGGTCAGTTCCAATTTTCCGCGCTTCGTAGCGTCTAGTACTTGCCGCCGCAACTCCATCTCATGCTTGTGCAGCTGGATTTGGGTCCGGATGCGCAGATCGTTTTGCTTACTGTTTAAGGAGCGAAGTTCAACGGTAAAGGTTTTACCGTCGTGGGTTTGGGTGGCCCGGCCATAGCCGGTCATGGAGAGGAGCATAATGAACCTTTAGACCGCCAAAGATAGGGTGAGCATAAATAGTGAGGAAGTTTCGGTGATTTAACGAGTCTCCGCAGCCAAAGCCTCCGGCACTGTACCTCCGGCTTCAGCCGTTCGATCCGACCTTTCGGCTGACCGCCACAGGCAGCAGCGAAGCTAACCCGGAGGTACAATAAGCACATTAGATTTTTGCGCGAACGCAGGTGCCGTGGCCTAATGGAAAAGAGCCAGCAAAATGAGAAAAGACTCGGCTTTTATCCGTTCTTTGCACCCGCGTTCTCGCCATATAATAAGGAGTAGTTTGAAGGAATTGGTAGTTAGTCACTTGAGTTCACTACTAGTTTACCAACTACTAATCACCAACCACCACCATGCCCCTTCAAGTAAATTCCGAAATAGCACCCCTCCGTCGCGTACTCGTTCATCGCCCGGATGCCGGTACGGGGACCATTACCCCGCACCGCGCCGAAGAGCTCTTGTTCGACGACATTGTCTACCTACCGCAGATGCAACGGGAACACGATATTTTCACTAGGCTATTACGGCGCTTCCTTGGGAAAGAAGGGGTACTGGAGATCGCAGACTTACTGGCAGAAGCCATCGCTACCTCGCCCGAAGCGACCAAGGAGACTTTAGAGCTGATCATCAACTGGGAGGAATTGCCCGGCAGCTACGTCGGGGAACTTCTAGAGCTTTCTCCTAGGGAGTTGTCCGACGTACTCATCACCGGCTACCGTAAATCCGACGATCGGCGGCTCTTCGACCCCATTCCGAATTTCATTTTCACGCGGGATATTGCCGTCACCATCAACGATCACCTGTTAATCACCAAGGCCGCTAAAACAGCCCGCAGTAGAGAGAATTTTCTCACCCGCCTGGTGATTTTTGCCCACCCGAGTTTTCAGGAGTTGTGGAAAAACGATCGGGTCATCAACCTCAACAACGTTGATGCCTTCCCCCCCAGCAAACTTGCCGAAAAAGTAAGCATCGAAGGCGGTGACGTAATGATCATCAACGAAGACTACCTGCTAATCGGAGAATCCGAACGCAGCAGCAGCTATTCTTTGCGCGCGCTAGCCGCTGAGTTATTCCGTCGTAAGGTGGTGAAGAACGTCGTTCGCGTAAGTGTCCCTGCCGAGCGCAGTTTCATGCACCTCGACACCATTTTCACCCAAATCGACGAGCACGACTTCGTCTGCTACGCCCCCATCATCTGCGAAGGAGGACGCCCCTCCGGAGTGGAAGTCTGGCGTGCCGAAGGCGAGACGGCCAACTACTCCTGCCTAAAAGAGTGCATTCTCGCTGAGATCGACCCCGTCGCCCGCTTCATTCCATCCGGCGGCGGCAAGTCTCCCTTCCAGGAGCGTGAACAGTGGACAGACGGCTGTAACCTGGTCGCCCTCCGCCCCGGTGTAGCCATCACTTACGACCGCAACCCCGTCACCGCCGAGGCCCTGGCTAGAGCAGGCTACACCATAACCGGCGCTCTAAAGCTCATCGAACGTATCGATAAGGAAGGCCTGAACCCTGCTACCGTCCGTAAGACTATCATCACCCTCCCCTCCGGCGAATTGAGCCGCGGCCGCGGTGGTTCGCACTGTATGACTTGCCCGCTTGAACGGGCTTAGCCCGTTCTGTAGACGCCGCTAGCGCGGCTGCTAGGAACTAGGGAGCTAGACGCACCTTCGTGCTACTGGTTGTTACTTCGCATTTTTTGGTAGAAAGAAACAAATATCTTCATTCAGCTATCTGAATTGTTCAAATGGAGTATTGAATACTACCCATTCTGTCCATTTCTCACTTTCATTTCCACATATATCCATAAGACTAAACCTTACTTTGTACTTGCCACTTCGTTTATAAGTAAATGCGCCTGAGCACATTCCGTGTCCAACATTTACCTTGCCTGATTGATCGAGTTTTAGAAAGTAGATATTTGCCTTTCCACTCTCCAGACTAGCTAGCTCCGTCTTAACTAGCAATTGT
>JBCDGT010000081.1:0-8587 GCA_038750915.1 Bacteroidota bacterium | reverse complement strand
GGCGCGGCCGCAGGTGCCATCTTAGCTCTTCGAACGTGAGCAGACTTAGGGTGATTAATCACCGAGACGGAATAGCATGATCCGTTGCCCCGAGCTACTCTAAGTGACTTTCGGCAGCATCAACCGTCAAAAGGATAGCCGGCACTCCTAAGGAGTTCATTTTTGAATTTAACAGATGTTTAAATCCGGCTTATTTCAGGCCTTTGCGCAAGCAAAACGCTAGCGATTCTCCTCATTTTTGCGGGTAATTGTTAAGGGTCTTAACGGCCTATACTCTCTATGGTAGGCCTTACTTTTCAACTAGATATCACCATAATCAGCCACTTCCCTTTGGTCTAAGCACCATTTTGGAGCCTTTCTTAACACTTCTTAAGACTTCTCTTAGTTGGCCCTGCCGCAGGACGTTGGCTATGACTTCTTTCTTGACTTACATACGATCACGACCTAGCTTTGTCATTGTCAACGGAGCAGTATTGTTGTCTTGTTGTTGGCAGCCAGAGATAAACGCCTCCTAATGTCGTCTTTTTTAGTTTAAATCCCTGAACACATTCTTATCACTTTCTACAGTAAACAGCCCATTTAACGAACCATAATAGACACCTTACCCAATTAAACCAAGCAGTAAACACCTTACCCTTTTAACCGACTAAAACCCATCACCTAATCATACGAACCCATAGTTTGATATCTTGAATACCTAAATTGCTCATTACCCTCCCCGCCCTGGCCCACCGGTGCGGGGCTTTTTTTGTTAGTGCTCCCCGTTCATTCATGCTATCTTGGCGCTATGAAGGTTAGGAATACTGATCGACGCACTTTTCTTCGTCAAGCAACCACGATTGGAGCGGTGCTGGGTATTGGGCTGCCGGTGGTCTATATGGATCGGCTCCCGCCAGGGATACCACTATTGGGCCTGGACCCTACAAGGGGTTTACCCGGTAAACATCCGGACCTACGGGTACTAAATGACCGACCAATAAATGCAGAGACGCCCGCCCACCTGCTTGACGAGGCGATAACCAGCGCCGACCGGCTGTTTGTCCGGAACAATGGCATACCTCCAGCTGCGGCCACAATTAAACCGAAGGAATGGGTACTGACTATCGGTGGAGAAGCAATGAGTAGAGAGGTGCGCTTCACTTTACCCGAGCTAAAGGCCAAGTTTAGGGAGGTCAGTTTACAGCTTACTCTAGAATGCGGGGGCAATGGCCGTAAGGAGTTTAACCCACCGGCAAAAGGGAACCAGTGGAGTACCGGAGCCGTGGGGTGCCCACGGTGGACCGGTGTACGTCTACGGGAAGTACTGGAGGCCGTTGGATACAATCGGAGCACTGCGAAATACATTGGCTACTACGGAGCCGATACCCACCTAAGTGGAGCCCCCGACAAGGTGGTCATCAGTCGGGGGGTACCAATGGCCAAAGCCCTAGAAGCAGAAAGTTTGATTGCCTGGGGAATGAACGGAGAAGACCTACCCCTACTAAATGGTTATCCCTTACGCCTAGTTTTTGGTGGCTATCCCGCCAGTGCTTCTGGCAAATGGCTGCAACGGATTGACATTCGTAACCAGGTACACGACGGGCCAAAGATGGGTGGGCAATCCTACCGGGTGCCCCGAAATCCGGTGCCTCCAGGAGCTAAGGTAGCCGACGCAGATATGCGCATCATCGAAGAAATGCCCGTCAAATCGTTAATCACTGCTCCGAAAACTGGCGCTACTCTGCGCCTCGGGAGCGAGCTTCCCATTAGCGGGCACGCCTGGTGTGGCTCTGGAGTGGTAAAAAAGGTAGACTACTCTATCGACTTTGGTAGCACCTGGCGAACTTGTCAACTAGACAAGCCCGTCAATCGCTTCGCCTGGCAGCATTTCCGCGCGCAAATTGAGTTTCCGCAAGCAGGCTACTACGAAGTATGGGCCCGGGCCACGGATCACGCCGGACGCGCCCAGCCGATGCTCTTGCCGGGCTGGAACCCTAAAGGCTACCTGAACAATGCTTGCCATCGCATTGCCGTCAAAATTCAGCAGTAATGAGGCCCTGGCATCGACGTAATTTTGGATTAGCCATGGGGCTTGTCTCCGCCTTTGTGTTCGTCGCCGTAGTGACCATTATCGTCGGCTTAACCGGAGACAGCTTACGCTTGGCCTTATCACCTACTCCCTTACACCCAAGGGCGGGCCCAAAAGCCAGCAGTACGCCAGGCCCTGGTATTGGAGCAGTGCGCGACGGTATTCACGTAGAAACGGGCTTGGTCTACGACGATAATTTTATGCTAGTCCGCACCATCTGTACTTCTTGCCATTCGGCCAAGCTTGTCACTCAAAATCGGGCGACTCGGGATGGCTGGGAAGCCATGATCCGTTGGATGCAGGAGACGCAAGGACTAGGACAATTGGGAGAAAACGAAGATGCAATCCTCGATTACCTGGCTGAACACTACGCTCCGGTGGCGACGGGCAGGAGAGCACCGTTGGAAGAAATCGAGTGGTACCTCCTAGAATTACCGGCGGAATAAACCTAACATCGCACCTGCGGCCGCGCCTAAATTAATCTCTCAATGGCTTAAGCTGGAAGGTTACTTCGGGCTCCAAAACAGACTCCAAAGGCCGTTTTTATCCCGGAATTATGCCTGTTTATGTACTTGTGGCCGTCTATTAGGCGAAAAAACTAGTCTCTCTAGAACGATTAAAGGATATTGGGGTTTCCAGAAGGACATTACCAACACCCTTAATTAAATCAAATCATCCATGCTTTTAAAAAAATGTGGTGCCTTGCTGCTTTTTGGTGCTTTTGCACTGGCGGTTCAGGCCCAGAAAACCAATATTGAGTTTACTCGCTACACCCTTGACAATGGCTTAAAGGTGATTCTTCACCAAAATAATAGCGCTCCCGTAGTAACCGTCTCCATCATGTATGAGGTGGGCGGCAAGGATGATTTTGCCGGCCGTACGGGCTTCGCCCACTTTTTCGAGCACCTGCTTTTTGAAGGATCTGAGAATATTGGCCGCGGAGAATACTCCAGGTATGTAGAGGAAGTTGGTGGTGTTTTGAACGCTAATACGAGTTCAGATCGCACCTACTATTACGAGCTGTTACCCAGCAACCAGCTGGAGCTCGGCCTATGGTTGGAAAGCGAGCGCCTGCTCCACGCCAAGGTCGATATAGAGGGGGTAGAAACCCAACGGCAGGTAGTTAAGGAAGAGCGCCGAGTCCGGATGGACAACCAGCCTTACGGATTATGGCAGTATGAAATCTTTCGGCGAGCTTTTAAGCAGCACCCTTACAAAGACCCTATCATTGGGTATATGAAAGACCTAAACTCTGCGGAGGAGGCAGATTTTGTCAAGTTTTACCAAACCTTCTACGTACCCAACAATGCTATCCTTTCCATCGCGGGCGACTTTGAAGAAGAAGAAATCAAGCCCCTGATTGAGAAGTACTTCGCTAGCATTCCCAAGGGTGCTGAGCCTCCCCGTGTGGAAATCGTAGAACCTCCACTTACTGGCGAAATTCGCGACACCGTCTACGACGCTAAAGCCCCCCTCCCGGGTATTTTTATGGCTTACCGCACCCCGGAGCGTACTCACCCCGATTTTTACGCTATTAGCATGCTTAATCAAGTACTCAGCAGTGGTCAGAGTTCGCGGATGAATAAAGTGCTGGTAGACGAAAAGCAGCTGGCCGTTCAGGCAGGTTCTTTCCCCTTCCCCAGCCAGGATCCTGGTGTCGCTATTGCGCTAGCCCTCGCCAAACCAGGGAACGATGTTAAAGAGATAGAGATATCTATCGACGGTATTGTGGAAGACTTACAATCGAATCTCATCAGCGAAAGAGAGTTCCAGAAGCTGCGTAACCAGGTGGAAGCCCAGGAAATATCTGGCTATGGCACTATGGCTAGTATTGCCGAAAGCCTGGCCCAGTACGAAATGTACCAAGGAGATGCCAATCTGATCAACACCGAAATTGAGAAGTACATGGCTGTAAGCCGGGAAGACATTCGCCGGGTTGCCCAAACTTATTTCCAAAAGGACAATCGGGTGCTTCTGTACTGGATGCCTGGAGAAAAGCCAAGCAAATAGTAGCCATTGCTTTACGGGAAAATGCCCGTAAGCTCCAGCTCTTTTTCTTAAGGTGTTTACGAACATCACACCAAAAATTAAACCAATGCAACGCATTTTACTGGGCCTACTTGCCCTTTTCTTGGTCGCTGCCTGCTCTACCCCGCAAGCGACTGCCCCAACGACTATGTCGGATAAACCGGCCATGGGCCCAATGTCAGAAGACTTTCGCGCCACTCCACCCAAACCAGGTCCCGCGCCAGAAATCAAGCTTGGTGACTTCCAGGATTTTAAATTAGATAATGGCCTCCAGGTTGTTTTGGTAGAAAACCATAAGCTCCCCCGGGTAAGCTACCAGCTCTTTGTTGACGTACCGACCCATTCCGAAGGCGAATACGTAGGAGCCGGAGACATGATGGGAGATATGCTGCGTCGTGCCACTTCTAGTAAAAGCAAGGAAGAGATCGACGAAGCCATTGATTTCATCGGTGCGAACCTCTCTACCAGCGGCAGTGGTGCCTTTGCCTCCACCATTAGTAAGTATAAAGAACAGATGATGGAGATGATGGCGGAAGTGGTTTTAGATGCCCGCTTTCCAGAGGAGGAATTCGAGAAAGTAAAGTCCGATGCGCTCGCCGGCCTGAAGGCTTCCCTCGCCAGCCCCGATGCCATTGCCAGTCGAATTCGTCAAAAGATCTACTACGGCAACCATCCTTTTGGTGAACTTACTACGGAGGAAAGTCTCAATAAAATCGATCTTGCCACGATTCAGAACTATTATGACACCTACTTCGTGCCGAACCGGAGCTACTTAGTTATGGTAGGAGACCTTACCCGTGCGGAGGCGGAGCAACTCGCCAAGAAGCACTTCTCCGCCTGGGAGTCTAAAGGCGTACCACAGCCTAAAATTGTTACCCCAAAGCGACCAGATGGTGTCACGGTCAATTTCGTTCCTCGTGCTGGCTCCGTCCAGTCTACCATCGTTGTTGGTCACCCGGTTGACCTCAAACCTGGTACAACCAAGTCCATTCGCGCCCGTCTGGTCAATAGTGTACTTGGAGGCGGCGTACTGGATGATCGCCTAGCCCGCAACTTGCGGGAAGACAAAGCCTATACTTATAGCCCTGGCTCTAGCATTTCATCCAGCCGCGAAGTCGGAAATTTCCGGGCTTCCGCCAATGTACGTAATGAAGTTACGGACTCTGCCGTAACGGAAATTCTTTACGAATTAGCTCGCATCAGTACTGAACCCATCAGTGCCGAAGAGATTAGCAAGGTGAAAAAGGGTCAAGCCGGTTCCTTTGGTCGGGCCTTAGAAAGCCCTCAGCGAATTGCCAGCTACGCACTCAATACTGTCCGCTATGGCCTGGATCGTGGCTTTTACCCCAACTACCTGAAGCAGGTGGAAAACAGCAGTGCCAGCGATCTGATGGAAGTGGCCAATGAGATGATGAGCCCCAAACAAACCCACATTGTTGTCGTAGGTGATAAAGCCGTAGCGGAAAAACTGGCCAAATTCGCTACCAGTGGCCAAGTAAACTACTACGATGCTAATGGCAATTTGATTGACATGGAGGAAATGGCTGCCCCGAGTGACCTTACTCCAAAGTCCGTCATTGAAGGCTACATTAAGGCCATTGGTGGTCAGGAAGCCATTGATGCCGTTAAAAACTACACCATGACCATGGAGGCTTCCGTTCAGGGCCAAACCATGAGCCAGGTAATTGCCAAGGAAGGAGGTAATAAGGTCAGTACCCAAATGACCATGATGGGCATGGTAATGGCTGATCAACGTTACAACGATGGCAAGGCAAAGATGGTGCAGCAAGGCCAGGAAATGCCCGATAACCCCATGATTACTGCCGCCCTGAAAGAAGAAGCCCGCTTATTCCCCGTAGCGGAATTAATGGGTATGCTGGATAAAGTAAGTCTTGATGGCGTAGAGACGATTGATGGTAAAAAAGCCATCCTCCTTACCGTCAGTGATGATGCTGGTGCGACACAGCGGTACTTCGATCAAGAATCCATGTTGCAAATCCGCCAAATCAAGCAACAAGGCCCCCAGAAAGTAACCTTTGATATAGGTGATTACCAGGAAGTTGGAGGTGTTATGCTCCCACACAGCCTAAGTATCAGTGGAATGGCCCCCTTCCCCATTGAGATGAAGGCCACGGAAGTCAAGGTCAATACCGAGATTGATCAGGCTTTATTTTCAATAGAATAGACCCACCGACGACCACCCAGAAATAAAAAACCCCGACTTTAGCACGGACTCCTTGATTTGAGTTGTTGCTAAAGCCGGGGCTTTTTTTGCCAATGGTTACTTAGTCGTTAAACACCTCTACTTCCCGGTTTTTAACGACTAGGTCCGTAAACTTACCCTTGAAGCGGGTAGCCTTCACAATGTGGTTATCGATCCAGTGATAATTGCCGCCGCGGGGTTTGCCCATCAGCATGGAATGCCACTTGAAGTTGTGCTTCTTCAACCACATTTCTGTGATCTCACGGTGCTCTTCGGTACGCGAAGTGAAGAAAGTGATGATGTGCCCTTCCTCGTACCACTTATTTACAATGCGCAGCGCATCAGGGTAAGGCAGGCAAGTTCCCATCCGCTCGGGTTCTTCGTTGGGGATATCATCGCAGATGGTTCCGTCGATATCGATGAGGAAATTTTTCACACCGCTGGGAAGAACGGGGCTGATGAGCTCACCTTTCTCGTTAAAGGTGGTTTCGAGGCTCTTGTCGGTAGGTTCCATGGAATTCTAACTTGGAAATTCGGGGGATAAACTGTGGAAAGAAACAAAGGTAAGGATTTGCTGTGGGTACTCCTTCCTTTCGGTGGCTAATGGACGGTTACATTTACGTTACTTTACGGCACCTAAAGGAAAACGTATATGCAAGAAGTTGTATTGGTTACCGGAGCATCTTCTGGTGTTGGCGAAGCGCTTGCCCCTCTTTTAGCCAAGCGCGGCTACTGGGTTTTCGGTATGAGTCGCCGGGAAGTGGATTTACCCGGAGTAACGGCTCTTCCGGCTGACGTATCCAATCCAGAAGCCGTGATAAAAGCCATTGACAAATTAATCACAGAAACGGGACGACTTGACGCTGTCCTTCATTGTGCAGGCATCGGCGGCGCCGGGCCAGTGGAGCAAATGCCAACGGATAGAGCTCGCAGGATCATGGACACCAATTTCTGGGGCAGTTGGAACCTCTGCCAAGCAGCGCTTCCCCACCTACGAAAAGCTCCTAGTGGCCGCCTCTTATTGGTGGGTAGTATTGCGGGATTTATGGGAATTCCCTTTCGCTCCGCCTACTGCGCCAGCAAAGCCGCCTTGCGCACGCTTACGGATTCCCTCCGCATGGAACTCAAAGGGACTACCCTACAAATCACTTGCGTTTGCCCGGGCGATATTGCCACAAATTCCATTGCCACCCAATACCGTCAGCCGGTAGAAGAACTAGCCTCCATCTATCAGGCCAGCTACAAAAAAGCTGATGACGGCATGGCTGCCAACGTTGATCACGGCATGGATGCCCAAAAAGTGGCGGATCGGATGTACGTCATCATGAACCAAGAAAACCTCAAACCATATTACGTTATCGGAGCACCCATCCAGCAAGCTAGTACCATAGCTAGTCGGATACTCCCCGGCAGGGTGTGGGAATGGGTTTTAGGTAAGTACTATTCTTAGGGGCTAGGAGCTAGGGGGGCGAGTTCTTAACGAACTCCGCTCTAGGAACTAGGAGCTAGACGCACTACGTGCTCCTAGGAATCCGGAGGCCGTTTAGTTCCTAGCAGCACGAGGTGCTGAATTAGTCCTAGTTCCCTAGCAGCGCGAAGCGCGTCTAGTTCCCAGCAAGCTAGTTCGTCAAGGACTAGCGCCCTAGCCCCCTAGTTCCTATCTTGTGCCTTACCAAATAAAACCAAAGTAAAACATGACGAATCAAGCTTATCTGACGGAAAACCGCGACCGCTTTCTCGAAGAGTTATTTACGCTCCTGCGCATTCCAAGTGTTAGTACGGCAAAAGAACACGATGATAACACCCACTACTGTGCTACCATGGTGCAGCAGTATCTGGTTAAAGCCGGCCTTGACGAAGTAAGCCTCTACCCTACGGACGGTCACCCAGTGGTCTACGCGGAAAAAATTATCGATCCTACTTTACCGACCGTATTGGTTTACGGCCACTATGACGTTCAACCAGCTGCGCCGCTAGAACAGTGGGAAAGCAAGCCTTTCGAGCCCGTCATCAAAAAAACGGAGGCCCATCCGGAAGGGGCCATCTTTGCCCGTGGTGCCACCGATGATAAGGGGCAAATGTTCATCCACGTAAAAGCCGTGGAGTGTATGATCAAAACGGGTAACCTCCCTTGTAACGTCAAGTTCATGATTGAAGGAGAAGAGGAAATTGGCAGTCCTAATCTTTTACCTTTTATCCAGCAGTATAAAGAGTTACTTACCTCCGACGTCATTCTAATTTCGGATACCAGCCTACTCGGTAATGACGCCCCTAGTATTACCGTTGGC
>JBCDGT010000080.1:0-8595 GCA_038750915.1 Bacteroidota bacterium | reverse complement strand
CGGCAACGATGATGTCCTGAATCCGTAACGTACCGTGATTAACAATGATTTTGGTCACGTAACCGCGTCCTTTTTCCAAAGAAGCTTCAACGATGGTAGCAATAGCGGGGCGATCGGGATTAGCTTTCAGCTCTAATACTTCTGCTTCGAGCATGATCTTTTCCATCAGGTCTTCAATGCCAATTCCCTTTAGAGCGGAGATGTCTTGCGACTGATACTTACCACCATATTCTTCAATGGGGTAGCCCATTGAGGCGAGTTCTCCCTTGATTTTATCGGGGTTGGCGCCGTCTTTATCGATCTTGTTGATGGCGAAAATCATCGGTACCCCGGCTGCTTCAGCGTGGCTGATGGCCTCCTTTGTTTGGGGCATGATGTCGTCGTCCGCAGCGATAATGATCACGGCAATATCCGTCACTTTGGCACCCCGCGCACGCATTGCCGTAAAGGCTTCGTGACCCGGTGTATCGAGGAAGGTAATCTTTTTACCGGTTTTGCTTACAACTTCATAGGCACCGATGTGTTGGGTGATACCCCCTGCTTCTCCTTCGGTTACGGAAGCATTTCGGATGTAATCAAGTAGGGAGGTCTTACCGTGGTCTACGTGGCCCATAACGGTCACGATCGGTGGGCGTTCCCGTAGATCTTCCGGATCGTCGATGTACTCCTCCTCTTCTTCCACATCCTCTTCGGCGGAGATGAATTCTACTTCGTGCTCGAATTCTTCGGCCACTAGTTCGATGATCTCGGCGTCAAGGCGTTGGTTAATGGAGACAATCACCCCCGCGTTCATGCAGGCCATGATCACGTCACCGACGCCCACGTCCATCATGTTGGCCAGTTCCTGGGCAGTAACGAATTCTGTTACTTGGAGCTTATCGGTGGTGCGTTCGGCCTCGATGGCTTCCTGACGTTCCCGAATACGTTCCCGATTATCCCGCCGCTGACGTTGGCGTTTTTTCTTTCCACCGCCGCCTTGTAAGCGGGCCATGGTGGCTTTGATCTTATCTTCAATTTCCTTGGCGGAAACTTCACGGGGTTCTTCCTTTCCTCCCGAACGGCCACGATTATTACCGCCGCGACCACCACGGTTACCTCCACCCGTTTGGGGTGGGCCAGTAGTGATCTTCTTACGCTTACGCTTTCTGCGGTTACCGTCGGCTTCTTTCTTTTCCGGCTTCTTGATATCGATTTTCCCCATCACCTTGAGGCCACGTAGTGCGGGCTGGGCGGCGCGTATCGGGCCTGCGGGTTTGTCTGCGGCGGGCTGAGCCGGGGGCGTCTTGTCTGAAACAGGCTCCCCAGCTGGTGCCGTTTCCTCTTTGATAGGAGCAGGGGCTGGAGTTTCTTTAGCGGGGGGAGGAGTTGCTTCTGCCTTAGGAGCCGGAGTAGGCTCAGGAGCCGGTTTTTCTGGCTTTTTCTTAGCCGGTTTAGCCAGCTTCTTTTTAGCATCCAGATCAATATTGCCCACCACTTTAAGGCCAGGTGCCTTACGGCTTGGCTTTTCAGCTGCGGGTGCTGGCGTGGGAGGAGGAGTAGCAGCAGGTACTTCTGGGGCTGGCTTTTCCTCTTTTGCCACTGGGGCCGGAGCTGGCGGAGGGGCCGGGGCTGGCGGAGGAGCTGGAGCAGTAGGAGGAGCTACTGGCGGCGGCGGTGGGACATTCCCGACCACGGGTGGCGGCGGGGGAAGACTGCGCCCAGGCACTGGTGGTGGTGGCGGTGGTGGAGCACTCGGGGTAGCGGTAGGCCGCGTATTAAATTCTAGAGCATCCGCCTTTTTCTTATCGGATAAGGCTTTGGCAAACGCATCACGTACCACGTTTTCCATCTCTGGAGTCAGTTTCGCAGTCGGCTTATTGTCGATCTCGAAACCCTTACCAGAGAGGTGCTCGACGATAGTCGAGGTGGCCACATTTAATTCGTTCGCTACTTTAATTAATCGTTTACTCATTCGATTTTTTATGCACGACGCTGTTTAACCGCGTTGTGCTGACGCGGGGCGATTTAGAACAACCCTAAATAGCCGTGGTTTCCTCTTGTCGGCACCGCTTTAAGAGGAGTGAACCGGAGCAAACCTCCGGAAGCGGTGCAAAGATAAGGCATGGGCACTACAAATCGGTATCACGACCCTTGCAATCGCCCACTCTATCCTAACAATATGGCAACACCAATAGTTGCAGATTAGGAAATTGAAGGAATAAGTGGCAAGCTACGGGAGGCGGCTTAGCGAAAAAGTAGCCTCAATAGGTTGCTAATTGTTGCCCGTAGCTTGCCAGTTTTAATAGTGCTTAATAAGGACTTCGACAAGCAGCCAAAATCCAAGCAAGTGCTTAGTTCACATCGTCGAACTCCGCGGCTAGGACACCGAGCACGTTAACGACAGTTTCTTCTTCCAAGTCCGTCCGGCGAACGAGTTCTTCAGGGCTCAACTCGAGCACGGAGCGGGCAGTGTCACAGCCGATGGATTTAAAGGCATCAAGTACCCAGGATTCGATTTCGTCTTTGAACTCGTCTAGGTCGACATCGTCGATCTCCACTTCGTTGTTACGGTAAACGTCGATTTCAAACTCCACTAAGCGGCTGGCTAGTTTAATATTCGTACCGCCTTTACCGATCGCCAGGCTAACCTGATCGGGTTCCAGATATACCTTGGCGCGGCGAGCCTCCATGTCCAGATCGATATTGGACACTCGGGCGGGCGTCAGTGCACGCTGAATGTAAAGACTGGTATTATTAGTGTAGTGGATAACGTCGATGTTCTCCTGGTTCAATTCTCGGACAATACCGTGGATACGAGAACCTTTCATACCAACACAGGCACCTACCGGGTCGATGCGGTCATCGTAACTTTCAACGGATACTTTGGCTCGCTCTCCGGGGATGCGGACAATGCCCTTCACCGTGATCAAACCATCCTCGATTTCCGGTACTTCTTGTTCCATCAGTTTAGCCAAGAAGCGCTCATCGGTGCGGGAGACGATAACCACCGGGTTATTGTTATTCCGCATTTCTACCTCTTTAATGATGCCACGCACCATGTCACCCTTCCGGAAGTAATCTCCTCGAATGGTTTCAACGCGGGGCATTACGAGTTCCCGACCGTTGGCATCGTCGATCACGAGGATTTCTCGTTTGAGGATCTGTTGGACTTCGCAAAGGACGAGTTCTCCCACCCGCTCAGTGTACTGGCGGTAGAGTTCGTCTTTCTCTAAGTCCATGATCCGGCTGATCAGGGTCTGGCGGGCAGCCATAATGGAGCGACGGCCAAAGTCTTCGAGGAACAACTGCTCATAACACTCTTCTCCAATTTCGTAGTCTTCATCCACGGCCAGCGCTTCGGAGAAGGAGATTTCGGACAATTCATCAGTTACCTCACCGTCGGGAACGATTTCCCGAACGCGCCACAATTCTAGGTCGCCTCGGTTGGCGTTTACGATGATGTTGAAGTTCTCGTCGGTGGTATATTTCTTCTTGATCAGCGTACGGAAAACATCCTCTAGTACCCGCACCATGGTGGGGCTGTCGATGGCTTTTCCGGAACTGAATTCCTTAAAGGTTTCTACGAGATTCATAAGCTTAGAAGCTGATTTTTACAATTGATTTCTTGATGGCAGCGAAGGCGATTTCTACTTCCTCTTCCACCGTTTTTTTGCGTTTGCCTTCCTTACGGCGCACCTTGTAGGTTAGCAGTAGGTGGTTGGGGGTAACATTTTTTAGTAAGCCCTTATAAGTATCCCCTTCAGTAGTCGTTACCTCCAAAGTGCGGCCGACGTTTTTGACGTACTGCCGTTGGAATTTGAGGGGGCGGTCTACGCCTGGGCTGCTAACGTTCAGGGTGTAGCGTTCCCCCAGGGGCTGGGCTTCATCGAGATAAGCTTCCAGAAAACGACTGATGCGCTGGCACTTCCGGAAGGTCATCCCGGAATCACTGTCGACAAAGACGTCCAGCTTCGTATTGGAGTGGTTAACGTCCACTACGAAACAGTCCTGGAAGTCTTCTTCCGAGGCGAAATAATGTCCCAGCATTTCGGTGATCTTACCGACCATGGAATAGGGGTGCTTTACACTTAGACTGTACGGATCGGACACTATGTCTTCAACCAGTTATTGCACCTGCGGTAGCGCCCAAAATTTCTTCTTTGAAGAGGTAGGGACACAAAAAAGAGGGAATCTCGCGATTCCCTCCGTGGTGCTTTTTGCAGCCTTATTGATGCAAAGATAACGCCTTTTAGGCAAAAAAGTTGTACGCGCTTTTTGTCGGCGCGAACGCAGGTGCCAGCCAGTAGTTTTGCAAGGCAAGCAGCAGGCTTTTTATAGACTTCCTGGAATCAGGACGGCATTGACCAGGTGAATAACGCCATTGGTTCCTTGGATATCCGTCAGAATGATATCCACGGTGTTACCGGCTCCGTCGATAATCTTGGCGCCATCGTCAACATTAAGCGTTATACCCTGATCACCATTGAGGGTTCCTACTGAGCCATTCATAATGTCTCCAGCTTGAACATTACCAGGTACTACGTGGTAACGTAGTACGTTGGCTACCTGACCAGGTTCGAGGGTCTCGATGGTGGCCTCCGCGTTGGTGAACGCTAGGTCAGTCGGCGCAAAAACGGTGAAAGGACCATCGGCGGACAGTGCGTCTACCAAGTTAGCGCCAGCCAACGCAGCCTCCAGTGAGCTAGTGCCTTGGGCTTTTACGGCAAAGTCAACGATGCTTTGGTAGCTCATAACCTTGTCAATTGCGTGAACAACTCCGTTGGTAGCGAATACATTGGGTACCACCACCGTGGCGTCATCATTAATAGTTACGGTGCCGTCCGTGTTATTGACCAGCGCCGAAAGGGCCGTATCGTTAGGACCGATTTCACTGAGGGTCGTTACGAAGTTGTCTCCAGCGGCAATACTACCTGCGGGTACCGTGGCGCCGAGCACGTGATAGAGTAGTAGGTTGGTGAGGTCTTCATCAGTGACGTTAGCTAAGTCGATGTTCGCTTCCGTGAAAGCAGCATCCGTTGGCGCAAAAACGGTAAAGGTTCCGTCTCCGGCAACAACGTCATCTAGGCCGGTACGTTCCAGGGCAGAGATGAGCGTATTGAAACGGCCATCGATACGAGCCCGGTCAAGAATACTGGGAGGTAGCAGTACGTTATCGATAATGTGAATAACACCATTAACGGCCTCCACATTAGCTTCCACTACGTTGATCGTATTGTTGAGGCTGATGCTTCCGCCACTATTGTCAACTCGAATGGGGAGGGCGACTCCGTCGGGGCCAGTTGTATTTAAAGTTTCGACTGAGGAAGTACCATCAGCAATATCTGGAGAGCGGACGGAAGCTCCGAGTACGTGATACAGTAGTACATTGGCCAATGCTTCGTCACTAACGGAGTTAAGGTCAATGCCGGATGCTTGAAAAGCAGCATCCGTAGGTGCAAATACCGTAAAACTTCTGGTGGCTACATCAAGGTTGTCATCCAGGCTAGCCTGTTCTAGGGCTGATGCGAGTATGCTGAAGCGAGTGTCGTCCGCAACGATATCGGAAATTGTTCCGATTACGGGGTTATTCGGACGGTCTTCATCATCGTCGCAACTTGTAAATGTAAATACGGCAAGCAGTAGGATGGCCGTCCATCCAGAGGATAGAATACGCATAATAAGCACTGGTTTTAAGGTGAGAGGAACAGAATTTATGTGTGTTGGCCTCTCACTTGGTTAAGGGGTTGTTTGCCCTCTAGACGTATGAATCGACTAAGGTGTTTGCGGTTTCGAGGGGTTTAGCAGGGCTACTGACAAAATACGTTAAAATGGCCAAATTTGTGAACACTTATATTAAGCTCCTTTATGCTAATCATGTTGAACCGCGGGGCGGTCCCAACCACGTTCACAGCGGTCACTTTCCAGGTGTTCCAGCGCTTGCTGAATGGAGAGGAAAAGGTGATCAGCCCCCATCCGTTGCATGAGGCCAGATTTGTACAGCATATCCCGTACGGGGCCGATGGTGCCAGTTAAAAATAATTCTACGTTTCGTTTTTCGAGCCCGTCCAGGAAACGACTGAGGGCAAAAATGCCACTGGTGTCAATATCGTTGATGGTATGGCTGTCCAGAATGACGGCACATAAGTCTTCCCCTCTTTGGTCTACGAGCTGCTCGAGGTGGTCGCGGAAGTAAGCTGCATTGCCGAAGTAAAGTTCGGCATCAAAGCGGATGATCAGTACAGATGGGTCTATTTCCGCTTCCGCGAAGCGATTGCGGTTACGGAAAGCATTGGTGCCAGGCACGCGTCCTAATTCGGCAAGATGAGGGCGTGCGGCGCGGGCAAAGACAAAAAATAGGCTCAGAAGAACACCACCGGCAATGCCATACTGTAAGCCCGCAAAGAGGGTAAAAAGAAAGTTGATCATGAGGGTAGCAAACTCTTTTCGCGCCAAATGCCAAAGCCGGCGCATTTCAGCGACATCGAAGAGTTTGCGGATAGAAAATATAATAATGGCAGCCAAGACGGGAACTGGCAGATAATAGAAAACGGGCGTTAGAAAGAGTAGCACTATGACCAATAAGACCACGGCGCTAACATTACTCAAAGGGCCTTTACCACCATTGCTTTCAACTACCGCAGAGCGGCTAAAGCTGGCCGAAGTAGGAATGGCTTGCAAAAACATCCCCGCAAGCTTACTCAGTCCCAGCGCGACCAGCTCTCGGTTAGGCTGTACTCGGTAATAGGGGTGCCGCGGGGAAAAGGCTTTGCCGATCGAGATGGTCTCGATGAAGCTGATCAAGGCCAATACCAAAGCAACGGGCAATAGCTGGGCAAGGTGAGTCAACTCAAAGGCGGGCAGCTGAAACATCGGCAGGCCCGCCGGTATTTCCTCTACGGTGATAATGCCCCATTCTCCCCCGACCCCCCAGACCAGTAGAGTAGCACCAATAATGAGCACCAGCATGGTGGGAAACTTATCCGGCAGTAATGCTTTCGCTAAGAAAAGCCCTCCCAAGCTCCCTATTCCCAGAATAGCGGATGGCCAGTGGAAGGTGCTAAAGCCAGCCGCTAAGGCTAGTAAACTGTCGTGGAAATAAGCCGTACGGCTAGTCGTTATACCGAGTAAGACATCCAGCTGAGAAACGGCAATCAATACCGCTGCGGCGGAGACGAAACCGGATAATACCGGGCGACTCAATAGGCTTCCGATGCCTCCGAGGCGTAATAAACCAAAAAGTAGTTGCAAGAATCCAGTGAGGCCAGCCAACAGAATGGCGTAGCCTAGGTAGGCACTTGACCCTGGCTCCGCCAGGCCGGAAATGCCGTTTAGGCAAAGCAGGGAGGCCAAAGCTGTTGGCCCAACGGAGACGTGTGGCGTGCTGGCCAGAAGGCCATACACCAGCATAGGCAGTAAGGCTGCGTACAGGCCATAAACTGGGGGAACCCCCGCCAACATCCCGTAGGCCATTGCCTGGGGAATGAGTAAAATACCCAGCGTCAGCCCGGCTAATATATCCGCTACTACACCAGCTTTACGGTAATTATCGGGTATGGGGAACCAGCCGGAGTGCATTAGGCAGGAGGATTAGAAGAAAGGACAAAGGTAATACCCCTCAACGCCTCCGCAAGAACAACAAGGCAAGACTAAGCAGTAAAATGCCGCCCGCTAACCAGGGCCAAAGGCCAAAGTTAGTTTGCCCCATGGCCAGGGGGATGTCCGGCCCGTAAGCAACTAGTCCCGCCCAGTAATAAGGGTGCCCAAAACCAGGGTTAGTGACTTCGGCCCGGTAGGCTGCTCCGGCGGCGTAGAGCGCGGAGGCTGGTCCGTCTCCTTCCGCTAGCCGGTCGTAGCTGGCATTTAGGAGTTCGGCCGTCGCGGCGTCGTCAATTGACCATAAACTCATCACTAGACTGGGAGCGCCCCGACGGGCGAAGGCCCGGCCTAGGCTAGCAACGCCTTCCCCGACAATCTGCTCTCCCTGACCGGTTTCACAGGCGCCGACGATCACTAAATCGGCGGTGAATTGATGATCTGCTAAGTCGGTGGTCGTGTAGCGAGCTCGCTCCTGGTCGTGCAGTAGAAAACCTCCTTCATCTTCGCCCCCGAGATAGGCGTGAGTGCCTAAGTGAAGCAAACTGTAGTCATTAGCTCGCTCCCGAAAATTTGCTCGGTTAGCCGCCGCATTGATCAAGGTGTCGGTAGGGAATAAGGTAGTGAGGTGCCGTGCCGTACGGAGGGTCGCCGGAAGCTCCAGCTTAGCCTCCAGTGGCGCCGTGGCGGTAAGTCGAGCTACCGGAGCTAAGGCCAGGGCTTTACCATTACCACGGCCCCGCTGCTGGCGGGCAAAATCGAGTAACTGGACGGAAAAAGCATGGTTGACCCGCCGTTCGGCCGCCAACCAGGGCCAATTATGGTAGTTCTCTCCGTCTTGCGGATCATCCGTGAGTAGTGCGCCAAATGGCAATAGATACAAGGCTGCATCCGGGACGAACGTAACGGGCATTCCGGGAGGGAACTCTAGGGGAGCGACCAGCTGAGCGTAAAGGAAGCGAGCCTCTTCGACGGGAAAGGTAGCGTAAGGATTGGCGGCTCCGGCCTGGAAAGTGGACAGGG
>JBCDGT010000079.1:0-8599 GCA_038750915.1 Bacteroidota bacterium | reverse complement strand
GCTAAAGGAAGAAAGATTTCGATTATGGGATCTATTGGTCGCCGTTAGCGTCGCGGTATTATTAGGGCTGTTTTTATGGCGCTTGCAAACGGCGACCATTTACTGGAATCGTGGCATAGTCTACTACCTCCTTTTCTACCTGTGTTTAGTGCTAGGTTTTGACCTGCTCCGGTACTTTATCCCAAACCTAATTACAAATCGCCGCTTCTGGGTCTACGACCATATCTTCAAGCTGACAAGTGCCTTCACGGCATTGGTTTCCGCGGGGCTCGGCACAGTACTAGGAGCCTATGCCCCCTGGAGCCAGATCATCCCTGCCGTTATCGCGACTTTCTGGCTTATTTTTTGCCTGATTTATTTTCCACGCGTTGTAGGCGTAAATTCTTAATTCGGCTGTCACTGTAGAGAAGGTAGGCAACTTGCCCCTGTTGATTTTTCACCACTTCTAAGGGATCTCCTTGGTAGGATAAAAAGTCTGGCTTCAATAACTTCACCCTTTCTTCCTGATCCGCTACGCTAAGCGTAAACTCCTGGTCTTTTTTGTAATCGAGGTGTACCGTCAGCCCCACCTCATCGTTGTGGTAAGTTCCATTCAGCGCGCTGAAATCGTAGTTGGTAAAGTCCGTTTCGATCACCTTAAGGGTATAAGGATTATGGGAAGGGTAATAGGCGGTCACCTGCATCCTACCGGAGTCGTCCTTGGTAAAGACTTGCTTGAAGTCAGGGTCCTTAATTTCATGGTACACGTTTCCTTCTTCTAGTTCTATGGCAACGGCATCGCGCGCCTCCCGCTCCAAAAATAGCTGACCATCTCGTTCTACGAAGCGGAAGTAGAAGCCGCCAATGAGGTAAGTACCAAGCATATCTTTCTTCGCTACGGGTGATCCGATATTTTCAGTTCCCAGGGGAAATTCACGGCCTTCTAATTGGCCCTCTAAAAGGACATCAGCAATCCGCTTGGCTAAATAATTGGTGCCAAATTTACCCGAATTATTAAGCACAACAATGCTTAGCCTTTCCTCAGGGAACCGTAAGGCCGAAGCCTTCCAAGCACCGGTACTTCCATCATGATACTTGATGGGCATACCACGGTAGTTCCCGGTTTCCAAGCCGTAGCCGTACTTCGTAACGGAAACGTCAATTGGGAGTTGGCTAGCGGTTATCTGTGCCTCCGTGAGAACAGGTGATGTCCCCGTTTGGACGCTTTGCTCCCAGCGCAATTGATCGGGTAGGGTAGAAAAGAGAGCACCGTCTCCATGTAGGTCCGATAGCCATTCGTAGGTAGTCCAAGTGTCGAAGTTGAAGTAAGGTCGGGCCCAGTTCGGAATAGGGTTGAGATGGTTAGTACAAAAACTCGTTTCCGCCATGCCCAAAGCGGTAAAAAGTTCGTCGCTGTAAGCCTTGAATGATTTTCCGGTTACTTCAGCGACAATGGCCGTAAGGACCATATAGTTAGAATTACTGTACAGGTGTTCCGTCCCGGGAGGAAAGTTGAGATCCTTTTGGTGTTCCAATAAGCCCAGTGCTTCTTGATTGGACAGCGTCTTTTCCCACCAGGTTATGCCCTGTAAGCCCCAGAGGTTATAGACGTCCCGGAGACCACTAGTATGATTAATGAGTTGACCGACCGTGATGGGCGTTTCCAAGTTGGGGTAAAGCTTGGGCAAGTAGTCGCGAATGTCATCGTCCAGTGAAAGCTTGCCTTCGCTGATCAGCTTTAACACACTTAAAGCCGTAAACTGCTTAGCATTAGAGGCGAGGTTGAACCGGGTGTTGGCATCGATTGGTCGCTGGCCTTCAATGTCCGCCAGGCCAGCGTATTTCTCGTAGACAATTTCTCCGTTCTTGACGATGCCTACCGCAGCACCTGGGCCACCAGCGGGGATGTCTCTCATGACCAGCTTATCGATAGCTTGCTGTTGCTGAGAAGTTAATGCTTGCCCCGAGATGGAGGCAAAAGCAAGGCTAATAAAAGTGAGTAAGAGTACTAAGCGCATGGGTGGTTTATTTGGTTACGTAGCAAAAGTGCAGCCATTTCGGGGCCTTGGCGCGCCAAATCACGATGTGGTACGTGAAAACCTCTCCCCAGCCCTCCCCACCGCCGAAGGCAGCTGCGAAGCAAAACCGCTGCGCTGGGGAGGGAGTTAGTCAATCAATAGCCTTGACTCCCTAGGGAGAGGGCCGATAGACGGAAAGTGGACCGGGAGGTCGACACTCCTTTTGCTCCGTGAAGGAAAAGGGGAAAAAGCACCAAAGTACCAACAGGCCAAGAAGTAGATCGGGAGGCCTACTCTGCTTTGCTCTTCTCCGCCAGATATTGCACTGGCGTCCGCGCCGTATTTTTCTTAAAAACCCGATTGAAGGTAGTCTTGGAATTGAACCCACAAGCCAGTGCGATACTCAGGATAGTGAAGCGCTCCTGATCGCCACGGGCAAAGCTTTCTTTTACCGCCTCTACCCGGTATTTGTTGACAAAATCGTTGAAGTTTTGCCCGAAGCCTCGGTTAATAATTGTGGATACCTGCTTGGAAGTAACGTTTAACTTAGTGGCAACATCCGTTAAGGTCAGCGTCGGGTTTTCGTACAAGCGCTCTTTTTCCATGAGCTCTAAAATTTGTGGGGTCCACTCCCCTACCTGCAACTCTGGTGTAGGGATGGTTTCGACGGGGCTTACGGGCGGCGGTTCGACCTCTTGTTTTTGCGACCAACGCAACGGAGCAAGTGCTTTTACTACGTTAGTATAGCCAGCCAATGCGATGAAATAATAAAGACCAGCAAAACCGAGGTAATACCAAAACCACTTGCCAAAACTACCAAAGTTAGGTAGCAGAACGAGAAAAGTGATCCGCAGCACCATTATGAATAGCAGGGCCACCAGGTATTGCTTCACCCACGGAAAGACAACGGAATCAGCATAACTAAGTTCTTCAAAAATGCGCTTCCGGTAAGCTTGGTAATGACGCAAACTGAGCAGCGAGTATATGATCATCGCCAGCAAGCCGGTAATCTGATACCAGGGAGCCAGGTCTTTATCCCGGCCATCAGCGTAGAAATAGTATTCGTCCAACAGAAAAACGTCCGTAACGAAGACAACCAAACTGTACAACAAATAGAGCCCTCCTGGCAGGAAATGTAACCAATCTTTGCCCCGTAAACGGTAATCCGCGTCCAGCAGGCTCTTCGTATAACAGTAAATGACGGGGCCAATAAGAAAAAACTGCTGAAAGGGAACGAAGAAGAGGAACTCCCGGTAACCATCCTTCCCGTACCAGCCACTGTACCCCAGCATAAAGGGAGTGATATAGCAGCAACAGAGAAAAACAAATCCGCTAAGCCAAAAGCTGGGCGGGTGTCCGTATTCACGGCCTTTGGCTAGCAACATTCCCGCGAAGAGTAGGCCTTGTAGAAAGAAAAAAAGCAGGCAGGCAGTTTGAAAACTAATCTCAAATTCCATCGGTGGCAAAGGTAAAAGGATATACAACCTGCTACTACATAGAAGCGGTTATTCTTTACGGGTAAAGACGAGACCACTTAGGCGACGGTTGCTCATAGTACAATTCATTGTATTGCCTTCCTCATCCCGCAGAAAGGAAAAAGTGGTGCCACCAGGCGTCTGGAAGGTATCCTTAAAAATGGGGATAAGTGATGCTACGGCCTCTCCTTCACTGTACCAGATCAACTGGGTTCCTTGTCGGAGAAATTGATATTCAGCTAGTAATTCGTTGCTCCAGTAAGCGCCAACATATTCCGTTACCGTTACTTCGTCTTGGCTGACCGGCACGTAAGGAGAAAGTGTACTCAATAACTTGCCGAATTGATGGATCCTGAGTTGGTAGTTACCTTGAGCGTCCGCTGTGAAGGTAAACCGCAAGCCATTGTCCGCTTGGAAAATATTGGCCTGAAGGGGGTAAATAGGATAACCACTTGCTCTGTCCTTCCCGTAGAAAAGCGTGTCTCCACGTAAGTATACGCGGCGGGCAAGATACTTACGTTCGTTCCAGTAATGACTAAGGTATTTACTGAACGGGATCTCCCCAGGCTTATCGAAGGATGGACTTACCGACTCCTTCGCTAGCCCCCTTGCCACTTTCGTGGGTAACATCATTTTAAGAATAGCTGCTGCCTTAGCGTCGATAGAATATCCATCCCCTCGGTTACTGAGGATGACTACGGAAAGCTTTGCTGCGGGAATTCGAAAATACGTAGCACAAAAACCGAAAGCACTGCCATTATGCTGGTGAACTGTCCACCCTTCGTGGTCTAATACGTCGTAGCCGGCAGCATAGGTAAGCGTATCTCCATTAATCAGTTGGCCGCGGGTGGAGGCTACTTACCAGAAGGCATCCGTTAGTACTTCTCTTTGGTATAAAGCATCATCCCAGCGTTTAAAATCCGCAATCGAAGTCATCAGTCCCCCATCACCGACGATGCTGTTAGTAGTATTGTACCAGTAATAACCAGCTGCGGATTCAGGGTCTTCTTCGTAACCATAAGCCTTATTGGCAACAACGCTTGTATAATCGACGGTAAAGTGGCTTTGCGGCATTGCTAAAGGGGCGAATAGGTGATTTTGGGCGAACTCCGCTAAGGTTTGTCCGCTAATTTTTTCAATGATCTGGCCCAGGAGCCAGTAACCAGAGTTAGTGTACTGAAACTGCGTTCCCGGCGGTGAATTGAGGGCTTGTTGTCGGTAGAGTAACGAGAACAGATCTTCATCGTAGAAACAATCGAAATCACAGCTGGGGCTATACTGGACCAATTGATCGTAATCCCTAAGTCCGCTGGTATGGTAAAGCAAGTGGGCCATCGTGATGTCTTTACCGTAGGCAGGGAAATCAGGATAGAAGTGGGTGAGTTTGGTGTCCAGTGTTACCTTGCCTTCCTGCACGAGCAGGAGAAAACAGGCTGCGGTAAACTGCTTAGAGACGGAGCCAATGCGGAAGACCGTAGTTGAGGTAATGGGAATCCGATGCTCCAAGTTAGCGGAGCCGTACCCTTGCTGGTAGATGATTTTTCCTCCTTGGAAAATACCAATGGCGGCACCCGGTTGGTTAGGACTGTCCCATTCGGCAAAGAGACTATCGACGGCGGCAGTAGAGAACTGTTGCGCGGAGAGTTGGCACAAGCACAGGAAGGCCAGGCTACCCAAGAAGTAACGGATAAACATAATAGTAATTATTGGGGGCGATGAAGGAAATAAAGAGGTCGCCAGCAACGGAATTTTTTGCTCGTCTACGCGTAAGCAGAATCCAATTAGCGACCTAGCTAAAATTAGCTACCCTAAAAACTATGCGGAAGTAGCAGGTAACAAAAGCTTCACTCCATTTTTATTAAGCTATAGCTGCCGAGGGAACTGCCCCGAAAGGAGGTAGGTCCGAAATCTCCAACCGCAATTCCTTTTGGGGTGATGTACACATAGCGCTTTGGCCCCTCGCCAAGCTGAAAGTCTTGCGCAATTTTACGGTAGATCAATACTTTATCTGGCATTAGTTCTTCCCCATTCAGGTATATGGTATTCGGCGCTAGGTGAAGTTTTACGGTGTCTTTCTTACTCGAAATCAAACCATCGCGCAGCAAGTTTTTACGGAGCACTCGGCGTAGTTTTGCCAGGGGGATTTCAGAAAAATCATGGGCGTTTTCATTAACAACATAGTCGCCAAACAACCCTTTTTTGATCACGGTATCGGGAGTAGTTACCGGTAATTCACGGGGAAAGGTCGGCGGAAATGGATAAGTTTGGTTGGGTGCTGGCAGGCCTCGGTTACTGGTAACCTCTTCCATATCCGGCTCCTGAGTAGTAGCTGAAACAGTTACGGAAGAACGAGGAGCCTCTGGCGCGGCCGCAGGTGGCCACTGAGCTCGCCGAACGTGTGCAAGGTCCGTTTTTACGGAAGAGGTTGGGGTGGCAGGCTTGGGAATAGGTGTACTTGGAGCATCTGCTACGGTCTCCTCGGTGCTTGGAATCGGGCTTAGGAGTAGCGCTGTACTTGTCTTGTCAGAATCAGGCATTTTTGCCGGAGGTTGATTCATCGCTACTACCTCAGCAGTCGACGAGGATGTATTGAATTGCCACCAACAAAAAATAAGTAGGCCAACAAGCCCCAGAGAGCTGAGGAACTTTAAGAAAACGCTTTTCCAAGCGGTCCAAAAAGTAAGGGATTGGGGCGCAGGCAGATGGGGCATACGTTGCAGGATGACTTCCATTTCTTGTAGGTTGAATTCCGCGGGGAGTTGTTGGAGGGTAGATAAAAGGTTGGTCTTATTCATAGCAGCAGAAGGTTGGCCGCTGCCCAAATGGGAGTGGTAGCATTAGGAGAGGAGGTATCGGTCAGTAGGCGACGGACTTTCTGCCGGCCGCGACTGATTTTGGTTTTAACCGAGCCGACGGAGGCGCCTTGGAGATCAGCAATTTCTCGCATCTTGAATCCAAGCACTTCAAACAGGAACAGTGCTTCACGTTGCTTAGCGGGCAAGCGATCCAAGGCGCGGTAAATGAGATCCACATCCACTAACTGCTCGGCCGTCGCCCCTTTGGCTTTTAGGCGAGCAGCGTGCTTCTCTAAAAGTTCCGGCTGGTATTTTTTGCGCCGAAAGCGACTGATGGAGCGATTTCTAGCGGCTCGTAGTAAGTAGTGCAGCAACTGATCCTGACGCTCGATACGCTCGAAATGCTGGTAAGCACTAAGCAGTACATCTTGCACCAGATCTTCAGTATCCATCTTTCCGTAGCCCAGTGCCGTACAGTAACGAATGAACGGCTCGTGACAAGATGCGTAGGCAGTGCTAAAAGCCCTTTGCTTTTTAGTGCTACCATCCGATCTTTCTGCTTTTTCGGAGCGTTGTTGGTGATTCATGATGAGTTGTTTCTGCTTGGATAGTCGGGCCAAGTAGGAAAAGGTTACCGGCTATCCCCACAAATTTCCGAACTTAGCCCCATGCGCCTTCGCCTATTGCTGTTATCACTGATGACCACCTCGCTTCTCCTTGCCCAACAGGCAACGAACGAACGCGTGCTCGCAAGAGCGGAACTGGCCAGTACGGAAATTGATATTGGCGATCAAATTTGGTTAGAAATCAACATCTCTGCGCCACCAGCGACCCAGGTAGAAGCCTTACCTCAGGGCTTCCTGAATGACTTTGCCGGCTTGGAAGTAGTCGAAGAAAAAACCATGAATACCGTTGCGCAGACACCCGAGTTATTGCTGCAGCAACGCATTAAAATTACCAGTTTCGATACTGGCTACATCGTCGTACCGCAGCTGCCCTTCGCTTACGTAGCTGCGGACGGGCGACAAGACACAGCCCTCACCGAAGATTTGCTCCTGCACGTAAGGGCCTTTCCGGTAGGAGAAGAAGATGAGCTTCGCCCCATAAAACCCATTATCGAAGAGCCGCTCAATATCTTCGATTTCTGGCCTCTTTTTGTAGCCGTAGCTCTTGGCGCTATCGGCTACGCCATTTACTACAATCGCCAGCGCCGGCAGCGGGAAGAACCGCCGCCACCACCACCGCCACCAGCGGATGTGCGCGCACTAACGGAGTTACTTGCTCTGGAGAAAGAAGGCCTTTGGGAAAAAGGACAGACGAAAGCCTATTACAGTGAGCTTACGCGCATCCTCCGGGAGTTTCTCGAAGGCCGTTTTTCGGTATCCGCCATGGAAATGACGACGCGCCAAATCACCCAGGAACTTGGCCGCCGGGAGGAACTCGACCGTTTACAACGTAGTGAACTCAGTGAATTGCTTCAGCTCTCTGATCTGGTAAAGTTTGCTAAAGCTACGCCCGCCGCAGAGTTGCACGCCCAGGGGATGGAGCGTGTTCGCACCTTCGTAAAAACAACTGGGGCCGCGCCTGCTCCTACACCACCCCCGGCACCTGCGTCCGCGCCCATATTAAACGAACTAGCTCAACCTGAAACCGAAGAAGAATGATCAGTTGGTGGAATCAATTTGAATTCGTTTTCCCCTGGCTCCTTCCCCTGCTCGTAGTGCCCCCTTTACTCTGGTTTTGGCAGTTTCGGCGCGATCGGGAACGACAAGTAAGTTTGCGTTTACCAAGTATTCGCTCCATCAGCGGGCTGAAAAGTTGGCGCAGCATGTTGCGGCCCTTCCTACCACTTTTACGAGTTGCCGCCCTTTCCCTATTCATCATCGCCCTGGCCCGCCCGCGCCTGGACCTAAGTGAGGAATCCGTTACCGCCGAAGGCATCGATATTGTCCTCACCATGGATCTTTCCACCAGTAAGGGCTCAACCGACAAAGCGCCGAATCGCCTGGAGGTGGCCAAGCAAGTAGCGCGAAATTTCGTCGCGCGACGAGAATTTGATCGGATCGGCCTAGTGGTTTACGCCGGGGAGGCCTACGCCAAGTCTCCCCTAACGGTTGACCACGAAATCATTGATCGCTTCATCGCCGAACTACAAATGGGCGAGATTACCGACGGAACGGCTATCGGCTCCGGCCTAGCCACAGCCGTCAACCGACTTAAAGACAGTGAAGTAGCCAGTAAAATCATCATCCTGCTCACCGACGGCGAAAATAACGCCGGCTACCACAGCCCCGAGCTAGCCGCAGAACTGGCCAAAGAATTTGACATTAGG
>JBCDGT010000078.1:0-8601 GCA_038750915.1 Bacteroidota bacterium | reverse complement strand
TTAAATCAGTGGGTTAATTGGTTGCGGGGGCAGGATTTGAACCTGCGACCTTCAGGTTATGAGCCTGACGAGCTACCGGGCTGCTCCACCCCGCGTCACCATTGCTTTTAGAACCGCAGACATCTCGTCGAAGCCTGGAGTTCAAGGAAAGCAAACATCCTGGTAGAAGCCTGCGTGCCTCTCATGGTGAGAGCGCCTGAAAAAGACCGTCTACCAGGTAGTAGATAACAAGAAAGCACTCGTGCGGATGGTCATGGAAGAAGATGCCTGTAAGGATGTAGAGGTAATCAAGGAAAATCATGAGCAATCGAAAGATGCCATCGACGAATTCCTCCGTAACAGCCGCTATTTCATCCGGCAAATGCGTGAAATATCGCCGGCGACTTTACGGGATCTACAAAAATATTATCCTGATATCTGGAAAGAGCAACTTCAGGCGCACCATGCGGAGTTTACCCAATCCATCGCCGATAATCTGGAACGCGGAATGGAAGAAGGCTTGTACCGTGATGACCTGGACAGCGAGATCATCGCCAATCTCTATACTGGAATGATGACGATGATCATCGATACCAGTGTTTTTCCGGCGCAGGAACGAACCCTTTCTCAGATTATCAGCCAACACAGTAAGTACCATTTCAACGGCATCGTGAACCAGTTTGGCCGCGACCGATTGGAGGAATACCTCCGGCAGGAGGCCCTTGAATAAACAATATCCTACCTCAAGCTATACATCCAACCTCACCAGCATCCACCGAATGAAACCATCTAATCTAATGGTCCGAATGTCCGGCCTCCTCCTTACCCTGGCCTTACTGGCTCCAGGGTGGGGGAATCTCTCCGCCCAGAGCGAAGGCGCCCCGCCCGTTTTTAGCCTTGAAGCAGCCGTGGAATACGCCATGACCAATAATAATACGATCAAGAATGCCCAAGTCGACATCCTCGATGCGGAGCAAAACGTGAAAGAACGCCTGAGTACGGGCCTGCCTCAGATCAATGGCACACTGGACTTTCAGCACTTCCTCGAGGTACCCGTTCTGCCGCTGCCCGAGGCTTTCTCCATGGGAGATCCCGATGCGCCCACCAGCGTCGCATTCCAGCTAAAGAATAACTTCACCGCCGGTATTTCCGCTCGAACAATGGTCTTCGATGGGAGCTTCTTCGTCGGCCTCCGGGCCGCGCGCGCCAGTGGAGATTATTACAACCTCCAACTGGAAAACGCCCAACGGACCGTTCGTAACCAAGTAACTCGTGCATACTTTCCCGTACTGCTCTTGAAAACTAATCTAGCGGTACTGGATAATAATATCAGTAACTTGGAAAAACTCCTCAACGAGACCCAAGCCCAGTACGATGCTGGTTTCGTTGAACAGCTCGACGTAGACCGTCTTGTACTCAGCCTCAATAACCTCAAGAGCCAGCGCGATCAGGTGGAGCAGCAGGGCGAAAACGCCCTGCGAGGCCTCAAGTTTTCTCTTAACTACCCCATCGAAGAAGGCTTACAAGTGGAGGACGACCTCGATAAGCTGGAAACAGAAATTGACGCTGCTTTGCTGATGGGAGATATCCCTTACCTCCAGCGACCGGAGTTGCGGCTATTGGACAAGACCATCGAACTACAAGGCCTCAACGAAGAACTGCAACGCTCTGCTTACCTGCCTACAGTCTACGCGACGCTTTCCGGGCAGTACCAGTTTCAGGGTAACAGCTTCAGTGATGGCTTTTGGGCACCGACGGTTGTGCTTGGGCTTTCGGCCAGCGTGCCGATCTACGACTTCGGCGGCCGTAAAGCCCGCGTAGAGCGCGCTAAACTGGCAACTCAGAAGGTGATTAACCAGCGCAACGACATTCAGCGCTCCGTTCAGCTGGAAGTCCTCAACGCACGCGGAACTTTTAGGGCTGCAAATGATCGGTTAAAGGTTACTAAGTCCAACCTTGAGCTGGCCGAAAGAATCTACGAAACCACCCAAATCAAGTACCGAGAAGGCGTAGGTAGTAGCCTGGAAGTAGTACAAGCGGAACAAGCACTGTACGAATCTCAGGCCAATTACCTCCAGGCCCTCTACGACACCCTGGTAGCTAAAGAAGATCTCTACCTGGCCTTAGGCCGATGAAATGGTAGGTAGTTAGTAGTTAGTAATTAGTCTATTATTTCCTGCTAACCGCTTTAGGTACAAAACCAACAACTACATCCAAAAAATATTAGCATGCGACGCTCCCTATCTTTTCTCAGCATTGCTCTTTTATCCCTTTTTCTTGCATCCTGCGGTAGCGCCCCCGAAGCGGAGGCTGTTCCGGAAGACCTTGCGGGTAAACAGGAGCTATTGAGAACCAAACGCGCTGAACTGCGCAGTATTACCCAGGAGATTGAGGCCCTGGAGAAGAGTATTTACGCCCTCGACCCGAGCTTGGCCCCTCAACCCACACTCGTAGCTTATGAGGCAGTAAAACCTACTTCTTTCGAGAATTACGCAGAGGTCCAAGCTACGGTTCGTGCTGCGGAAACAGCAACGGCTGCTCCGGAAATCCCCGGTCGAATTTTGACTATGAAGTTCGAGGAAGGGGATGCGATTCGTAAAGGTCAGTTGGTAGCGGTACTGGACGTAGAAAACGTAACGACCCAGCGCGCCGAACTAGAAAAAGCCGCAGAATTAGCTAAAACCGTTTACGAGCGCCAAAAGCGCCTTTGGGACCAGAACATCGGTTCCGAAATTCAATACTTGCAGGCTAAGAATAGCTACGAACGCATTGAAAAGCAACTGGCCAGTATCGACGTACAAACGAACAAACGCAATGTCTACGCCCCAATTAGTGGTACGGTCGACCGCGTCTTGATGCGTCAGGGCGAGAACGCGATGCCGGGCCTGCCGATCTTATCCATCCTCAGCACTAATAATCTGGACGTAGTAGCCGATGCGCCGGAAGACCTGCTGAAGAAAGTGAAGCTGCGCCAGCGCGTCAAGGTGAAAGTGCCGGCCTTAGACTTGGAATTCATGGCACCGATCCGCCGGATTGGCAAAACGGTCGACCCGGCCAACCGAACCTTCGAAGTAGAGGTAGACGTACCGGGAAAATACCTCCGCCAGCTCAAGGCCAACTTACTCGCCGAAGTGGAGGTGCTTGACTTCAAGGCTGACGACCTTATCGTATTAAGCCAGGACGTCATTCAGCAGGAGATTGAAGGGCAACGCTACGTTTTCCTCGCCAAGGATGGTGAAGAAGGGGAGACCATCGCGAAGAAAACTTACGTGACTACTGGCGAGAGCTACGATAATCAAGCCATCATTGAAAGTGGCCTGTCCGTGAATGATCGGGTCATTACCAACGGTGCGCGCGGCCTGACCGACGGGCAAGCGATTAGCCTTAGCCAAAACCCCATTCAGTAGTCTGGTGGTCTTGTAGTCTGGTAGTACTACTTACTACTAGCCTGATAGTTGCCAAACTTAAATAATGTATATCCCGTCTGTTCTAATTGGTAAGACTACCAGACGACTAGACGACAAGACTATATAAATAGTGGAACAAAAAAAGAGAACATTCGGCATCACCAACCTTTCCGTTGATAATGCCACCAGCGTTTTCCTATTGGCGATTATGATCCTGATTTTCGGGCTCTACGCCTACGATCAGGTGCCAAAGGAGCAGTTTCCTGAGGTAGAATTCCCCCAGGTCTACATTAATACACCCTACTTCGGTAATTCAGCGGCCGACATCGAAAGCTTGGTCACCCGGCCAATTGAGAAAGAATTGCAAGGAGTAGATGGGGTTAAGGTGATTCGTAGTACGAGCGTGCAGGATTTTAGCGTCATTACCGTAGAGTTTAACTCTGACGAAGACTTCGACGATGCGCTTCGCCGCACAAAAGACGCGGTAGACCAGGCCAAGGCAGAACTACCGAGTGACCTCGATACTGACCCGACTGTACTGGAAATTAACCTTAGCGAGTTACCCATTGTGACCGTGAACATGAGTGGGGATTTTCCCCCCGAAGAACTCCGCCGCTACGCCGAACTAATGCAAGATGAACTAGAGGATGTGGACGGTGTCAATGCCGTTAACCTCAAGGGTATCCAGGAGCGGGAGATAGAAATTGCCGTGGATGTCCGAAAAATGGAAAGTCTGCAAATTAGCTTCCAGGATGTTGAAAACGCTATTGGTGGAGAGAACCTAACGCTCTCGGGTGGAGAGATCAAAAACAATGGTGTACGCCGGGCCATCCGAGTCGTTGGAGAATTTGAGGACGCGGAAGAGATAGCAAATACCATCGTTAAGAATGAAAAACAGCGCTTGGTCTATTTGCGGGACGTAGCAACGGTGGAGTTTGGCTACGAAGAGCCCAAATCCATTGCGCGGGCGAATGCCTTGCCGGTGATTAGCCTGGACATCATCAAGAAATCTGGCGAAAACCTACTGACGACTTCCGATGGTGTACAGGCTAAGGTGGCCGAAATAGCCGCCGGCTTACCGGACGAACTGGAGATTACCTTCTTCAACGATCAATCCGACAACACCCGCACGCAGGTAGCTAACCTGGAGAACAGCATCATTTCCGGGGTCATCCTGGTGGTCTTGGTCTTGCTATTTTTCCTGGGCTTACGTAATGCTCTTTTTGTAGGTATTGCCATACCGCTTTCCATGCTTATGGGGATTTTGTGGATTTGGCTGTCGGGGGTAACCCTCAACATCGTAGTACTTTTTGCGCTGATTCTGGCCCTTGGGTTATTGGTGGACAATGGTATCGTGATTGTTGAGAACGTCTTCCGATACATGCAAAACGGGGAAAAGTCGAGCAATGCCGCCAAATACGGCGCGGGGGAGGTGGCATGGCCCATTATTGCCTCAACGGCAACGACCTTGGCTGCTTTTAGTCCATTAGCCGTTTGGCCGGGTATTGTAGGGGAGTTTATGAAGTACTTTCCGATCACCTTGATTCTGGTACTCGGCTCCTCCTTGATCGTAGCTTTGGTGATTAACCCCGTTCTAGCGGCCACCTTCATGCGAGTGGACGAGCGTGCCGAATCGAAGAAGGAGCGCAACCGGAAGGTGCGCAGAACGTTGATATCTGCCGTAGCCATGATGCTCCTCGGTACGCTGGGCTGGTTAGCTGGGCAAGGCTGGTTGTTTAACCTGATGCTGGTCTTCACTATCGTGACGCTCCTTTACTTCTTCTTGTTGCGGCCGGCCAGCTTCTACTTCCAGGCTCGGTTCCTACCCTGGCTGGAAAAGCGTTATCAGCGCTTCATCGTTTTTGCCCTCCGGTGGAATAAAACGTTTTTGTTCGGCACCTTCGGTTTGTTGCTACTCTCCATGGTGCTTACGGCGGTGAAACCACCACAAATTGAGTTTTTCCCCTCGGCGGATCCGCTCTACGTCAACGCCTTCGTTGAACTGCCCCTGGGAAGCGACATAGCGGCCACTGATGAACGGGTGAAAAACTTGGAGCAGCAGATTATGGAAACCGTGCGTCCCTACGGGGAAGTGGTAGAATCAGTCCTTACCCAAATCGGCGAGAACACTTCCGATCCTAACGCTCCGCCGGAGCCGGGCTTCACGCCTAACAAAGCGAGAATTACGGTGAGCTTCGTTCCCTACGAAGAGCGGGGCGGCGTTAATACCCGAGATATAATGGAGGATATCCGCGGCGCTGTTCGCGGGCTTCCAGGTACCAAGGTGACGGTAGATAAAAACGCCGATGGCCCCGCCACCGGTAAACCGATTAACTTGGAGATATCGGGGGATGACCTCGATAAACTAATTCCGCTTGGTGATGAGGTAATCAGTTTCATCAACGGCCAGGGAATTCCCGGAATTGAGCAACTATCCGCTGACATTAAATTGGGTGTTCCAGAATTAGTCGTCAACGTAAATCGGGAGGCAGCCCGCCGGTACGGCCTGTCCACTTTCCAAATTGCGAGTGCCCTACGGACTTCCGTTTACGGTAAAGAAATCAGTAAGTACAAGCTGGGGGAAGATGAGTATCCCATTTATTTGCGCTTACAGGAAGAAGATCGCAATCGAGTAGAAGCCCTCCTGGACCAGCGAATTACTTTCCGTGATCCAGCCACCGGACAGATTACCCAGGTACCCATTAGTACGGTAGCTGACGTGGAGTATACCTCCACTTATTCTAGCATTAAGCGAAAGGACCTGGACCGAGTTATTACCATTAGCTCCAACGTGCTGGATGGCTATACAGGTAATGATGTGGTTCCGCAAATCGATGCGGCGTTGGCCGACTTCGATTTTCCCCAAGGCTTCACCTACGAGTTTACCGGAGAGCAACAACAACAGCAAGAGGACCTCGGCTTCTTGTTAGGCGCTTTCGTCTTCGCCTTGTTCCTGATCTTCATCATTATCGTAGCGCAGTTCAATAGCATTAGTTCTCCTTACATCATTTTGACGTCGGTGGTCTTGTCGTTGATTGGGGTACTGCTGGGCTATTTCTTCTTCGGAGGTACTTTCTCAGTAGTATTCACGGGGGTAGGTATTATCTCTTTGGCCGGGGTAGTGGTGAATAATGCCATTGTCCTGATTGATTACACGACTCTACTAATGAAAGATCGGGTAGAAGCACTGGGCTTAGAGAAAATTTCCGAATTGGAACTGGAGGATATCCACTCCGCCATTGTCAATGGAGGATCTACTCGTCTACGGCCCGTTTTGCTGACGGCCATTACTACCGTGCTTGGTTTGGTGCCACTCGCAATGGGATTGAATTTCGACTTCTTCGGATTTATCGGTAACCTCAGTTTCTCCGATAATTACTTTGAAGGGGGAGACAATACGGCCCTGTGGGGCCCGATGGCCTGGACCATCATTTACGGTATGGTCTTCGCGACTTTCCTGACCCTGGTGGTGGTGCCGGTAATGATGTGGCTGATCTATAAGTCTCGTCGTTGGATCAAGGAGCTTTTCCGTAGCAAGGAAGAGGACGTACTGGACACAGTGGTGTAAATCGGCCTTAATCCGTATTTGGCTTACGCCCTGCGGGCTCGGTGGGCACCTGCGGCCGCGCATAATAATTTATTAAACTCGTCTAAAGTTATCCGGTCGCTCCCTAACGGGATGGTGGTTAGCTTTAGGCGAGTTTTTTTACGAAACTGGTTAACTGGAATCGGTGGAGAATAGGACTAGCAACCCTTTCGGGCTTATCTTGTTATCACTGCCAATAACTATCAACTACTAACGACTATCTCTCGTATTCTTGCTATCGATTACGGATCTAAAAAATGTGGTTTAGCTGCAAGCGACCCCTTGCGCCTCATTGCTACTGGCCTAACTACTATTCCTACCTGGCAACTCTTTGACTGGCTGGAACAGTATTTGGGAGAAGAGGAAGTAGGAGATTTAGTGATTGGAGAGAGCCTCCATAAGGATGGTACTCCTAATGCTATTCATACCCATATCGTCGGGTTTGAGCGAAAGTTTGCGAAATTATATCCACACATTAGTTTACATCGGCAAGATGAGTTCTTGACCAGCAAGCGGGCAAAAATGGCCATGATTGAAATGGGTGTACCCAAGATGAAGCGCCGTGACAAATCCAGAGTAGACAAAATAGCGGCTACCATTATTTTGCAAGATTTTATGGAATCTGAACACTAACTCTATTTTTGCGAAATTGGCGCTTACTTGGACGCTTACCAGGTTTGTTGCACAAAACCTCGTATTCGAACCCCCGAACAAGTGCTTACTCTCTAGCCGAACTAGTTCTCCAATTTATGATTTTACCCATTTATGCCTACGGACAACCCGTATTAAAAAAGGTCGCCAAGGAAATCAGCCCTGACTACGAAGGCCTCGAACAGCTGATCGCTGATATGTGGGAAACCATGAAGGAAGCCAATGGCGTAGGCTTGGCGGCTCCGCAAATCGGTCGTAGTATTCGGCTATTTCTGGTAGATAGCGGCCCTATGCACGAAGAGGGTGAAGAGCATCTTGGGATTAAGCGGGTATTCATTAACGCCGAAATATTGGAAGAAGCCGGGGACGACTGCTCTTACAACGAGGGCTGCCTAAGCATCCCCGACATAAACGGTGACGTAGAGCGTGCTGAGGAAATCACCATCCGCTGGCAGGACGAAAATTTTCAAGAGCACACCGAAACCTTTGACGGGATGAACGCCCGGGTCATCCAGCATGAGTACGACCACATTGAAGGCATTCTTTTTACCGAACACCTATCTCCCCTGAAAAAACGGATGCTGAAGCGAAAGCTAGAGAAAATCCGTAAAGGGGACATTGCGCCAGCTTACCGGATGAAGTTCGTGAGGTAGACGGCCTGCGGCCTTTTAGGCAGCCTACGGCTTTTTAGACGCACTTTGTGCTTTTAGAGACGTTGCGCTTTTAGTGTTTTGCTAAACTATAGCAATCTAAAAGCCGTGCAACGGCGTCTAACGGGGCCCAGCCCGTCTAAGAGCGCAGCGTCTACTATTTTCTCCCAAAATCCTCTGTAATCTCTCCCCAGACTTTGGTGTTCCATTTATAGATGGGGTTAGTGATTTTATTGGCTTTCAGCCAGGCTTCCCCCCGGTCGATGTAGGTGTAGAGCTCTTCGGTTTTGGCGGAGCGATCGAGGGTAGTTTTGCATTTCCCTTTTTT
>JBCDGT010000077.1:0-8610 GCA_038750915.1 Bacteroidota bacterium | reverse complement strand
TGCTCCCGTAACGGATGATGGCAATACCTACTACATGTCTTGGTTTCAAGACGCTGACTACAGCGATGATGCCCCTGGTGGTAGTGTTGCGCAAGCGATGATCACCCGTAGTGCGGCATTCGGAGCCGGTGGCCCCGGCGGACAGCTCGTAAGGATGGGCAAAATTTTCAGTAGTGAGGAGTTTGGGGTAGACGGAGCCAACGGGCTTGGCGCCCAGAGAATCTCAGGAACGAATACCCGGGAAGCCTATTTTGCGATTGCTAAAATCACTATGTCCGGCAATGATGACGTTGACACAGTCCGTATTTACCTGAATCCCGATCTTAAGGCAACCAGTCTCGACAATGCAGATGCGGATATGATGCGCACCCCTAACCTAAACGATGGCTTCGATGCCTTTGGCTTCAAGGTCGAAGGCGGTTCCGTACTCAACTCTGCCTTTGATGAATTCCGTTTTGGCAGTTCGTTGGCCGAGGTGATCAGCTCTGACCTTACCATCATCCCTGGTGCTAATATCGACCAGTTCAATGAGTATGTAGCTGGCGAGGGACTGGACGGAAAAGCTGGAGGCCTTGGCTGGGGTGGCCCTTGGGTAACGCGCAGTGGTGATGACCCCATGATTGTCGAAGGTGGCCTGCAAAATTTCACCATCCTCCGGGAAACGAGTGGCAACCGAGCCGCCGCCCAATTTTCTGGCACTCAGGGCGACAGCCGGTACTTCCGTCCCCTGAATACCCGCTTTTTAGATGATGGCAGCACCTATTACTTCAGCTTTAGTCAGGTAAGCACCTACACCAACCGTGGAGCTTCAGCCAACTTCTTTATGCTGTTAGACTCAACTACCTACCAGGCATCCGGGCCAGGCGGCCAATTGGTACAAATCGGCAAACCGCTCAACAACCCCTTCATTGGCGTAGGTATTGGAGCCACTAACAATTTTGAGCAGACTGCGGCACTGGCCGAGGAAGTACACTTCGTAGTTGCAAAGGTATCCACCAGTGGCAATGCTGATCCCGATACGGTGCGCATCTACGTCGACCCCGACCCCGGGGGCGGAGAGCCCACCGAAGCAGCTGCCACCAAGCTGATAGGCACCAACCTAAACAATGGCTTCGATGCCGTCGGTTTTAAAGTGACCGGTACCCAGCCTGGCGCTACGATGGATTGGGACGACGTGATGGTTGGCCTGAGTTACGATGCCGTTATCCCTCCAGATCGGCTGGAATTAGAACCTTTGAGCAATGCTTTTGCCGCCGAAACCTTCAATACCTACGGCGGTGGTGACAACTTAATTGGCCTGGCCGGTGGCCAGGGCTGGGCTGGTGATTGGCAAAATTTTGACGTCAGTGATAGTGCCGTAATCCGGACCGCGGGCTTAGTAAATAATGATTTACTAGTGCGCACTGCTGGTAACAGCGTACGCATGAACACTACGGGTATGAACCAAAGGATCATCCGGTACTTTGAAAACGCTATTGACACGACGGCCAATACCAGTTTCTGGTTTGGGGTACAACTTGGCGTCTCTGGAAACGTGCGTGGCAATGTTGGCAACTTTATTCTAGCGGATACCACTAAGCCTGGACGAGACTTTCAGCAAGTAATCGTTGGAAAAGGATTTGGTGATCGCAACCTATTCGCCGGCGGTTTCGGTGGCGGAGGTAATCAGGGTTCCGGAAAAACCTTCGGCGATGGAGCCAGTTGGGTAGTTGGACACATGACCCGTGATACGGGCGTTTGGTCGTTGGACCTATTTGTCAATCCAGATCCTACTGCTGGAGAACCCATGGAGGATGCTGCGGACATTATCAATAAGCCCTACCCCAATTCCGATAACTTCAACGCCGTCGTGATCAAAGCCGAAGGCAGTGGTGTAGGCTTGAACTGGGACGTAGACGACATCTACCTAGGCGACGAGTTTGCCGACGTCATTCCTCCTGACCTTACCCCCATTCCTGGCGCTCCACTCGGCGCAACGGAAACCTTTGACTACGTTGCCGGCGCGGCACTCGTAGGGACAAATGGCGGTACGGGCTGGACCGGCCCCTGGCGGGCGGTTACCGATGGAGCAGATGCCACTACGGTGGAAACAGGCATTTCCTCTGTCCCTTTACTTAAGGCAACTTCAGGCGCTAGTGCCAACCTCCCTTCCTATCAGCGAGTAGTTCGGCCCTTAGCTGGCACCTACGGTGACGTTGGCCGGGACTTCTGGATTGGCTGGTGGATGGACGTAACCAACGTGGGTAATAATGTAGTCCAATTCGTCCTGGCCGATACAACTACGTATATGGCCACGGGTGCTGGTGGCCAGCTGGTTCAGATTGGGAATAAATTCTCCGGCGGGCAAATTGGATCGGTTCCCGGTGGAAATGCCCAGGGTGTTTCTGCCGAAGACGGCCATTTCTTTGTCGCCCACGTGGTAACGAACGGTTCGGCGGCCAACGACCAGGTTTTCGTTTGGGTGGACCCAGCGCTGGACGCCATCCCCAATCCCGATACTGCCAGCTTTGTTGCCAATGCCGACCTAACCAACTGGAACGGGATTGGTTTCAAATTCGAAGGGGACGCTGGTTTACCTACCCAGGCCTTTTTTGATGACATTCTCATCGGCTTCAACTTTAATGCGGTGATTCCCTCAGACCTCGTAGATATCGACCCACCTAGTGCTCCGCAACCAGCAGTAGAGACCTTTGCCTACGACGCCGGTTTGGAGTTGAACGGTGCGGAAGGCGGAGAAGGTTGGGCCGGCCCCTGGCGGGCCACTGCTGGCGCCGTTATGGTTACCGAAGGCAATCTGGAAAGTGATCGCACCTGCCCGGAAGGTAACCAAGCCAGCCTCGATCAAAACGGCGCCGACACTCCCGTAGAAATTAGTCGGGAATTCTTTAATCCCTTCGGCCTTGGCGATGGTAATAGCACTTTTTACGCCAGTTTCTCCCTCAACGTGGATGCCAAGGATATTGGTAATACTGGTGTCTTTAGCTTTGTTGATACTACAGACGCCAACTTATTGAGCATCGGTGGAGTTCCAGGCCTATCGAATCTAGCCTATGTTATTGGCGAGGGCGCTCCCGTCACCACCAACGATTTCACCGCGGAAGGTACTAAGTGGTTCGTACTGCGAATGGACATCGACGGAGCGAGTAAAACGGCCGCCGTCAAGATTTTTGTAGATCCTGCTGCCGATGCTATCCCCGCGGATGCAAACGCCGTATTTTTGATCGATGATCTTGATGTCTCCAACGGCATTGGTGGCGTCTCCATTTTTGGTTCCGGAGTACAGTCCGTCAGTCTTCTGGTTGATGATATTCGCACGGGCTTCAGCTACCGAGACATCAGTTGCCAGTTTGGTTCCGATGATCCAGACCTGCTCTTCTACGAACCATTTAACTACGATGCAGGAGCCAGCCTGGATGGTGCCGGTGGTGAAAACGCCTTCTGGGATGGCCCTTGGCTACAACAGACGGAGCGGGAAAACAGTGCGACTACCATCCTCGAAGGCAGCGTTACCTATCCCGACCTTACTACGGTGGGCAACCGTGCTGAGTTTAATCTTGCGGCAGACGGTGAAGGACTTTACCTACAGCGTGAGCTTCCCTTCCCCGTAGAAAGTGACGGTAGTACCTACTGGTTTAGCTTCTTTATGAACACCATCGTACCTGACGCTCCGAATAACATCGGGAGTGTCACCTTCGTAAATACGGGGGTTGGTGATCGTGGTGGTCGTTTGCTCGGAGTTGGGCGCAACTTCAATACCAATGCTCTTGGTTCTATCGTGATCTTCAACGGAGCAAATAACGCGCGTACTACCGACGTAGAAGACAGCGGTCTTCATTGGCTGGTGGGCCGAATTCAAACCTCGGCAGAAGCGGCTGATTTGGACACCTTCAGTCTTTGGATTGATCCGCCAGTAGACGTGGAACCAGACACTGCGGATGCTACGCATTACCAGTATTTTCAAACGCCTGCTTTCCAAACTGGTTTCGACGCTGTATTGCTGCGCACCGAAGGTGTAAATGGTAATGAAGCACCCTATAAGACGGATTTTGATGAGATCCGCTTTGCCAAGAGCTGGCAAAGTGCCCGAGTCGCTACCAATACTATTGAACCTACGGAAAATGACCCCTTCCGCCTTTCGGCCTATCCAAATCCAGTTGCTTCGGAGGTAACAGTCAACTTTGAGCTGGAGCAGCCAGGGAGAGTCAACGTAGAATTATTCGGGATTAACGGTCGACGGGTCAGTACGTTGTACAGTGGACAGCGGTCTGTCGGTGAGCAAAGTATTCAACTGAATATTGCCGATCGGGGCAGTTTACCCAATGGATTTTATGTACTACGTGTCACCCAGGGCAACCGTCAAACCGCCCGGAAAGTGATTATTTATCGCTAGTGAGAGGCTTGTGTATTCTGAGTTATGAACACACTTACCATTCCGGCCGGCCACCTGTTGACAGGTAGCCGGCTTTTTTAACCAGCCCTTTTTGCACCTGCGTCCGCGCAAAAATGAATTCTTCGTGTCGACTAAAATTTTCGATTTACCAAAATCAGGATGGCTAATCTGCCTATTTCTAGTCTTCTGTCCGGCCTTACTTGTCGCCCAAGAGCGACTACCCAATATCATTCTGATCAACGTAGACGATGTTGGCTACGGAGACCTCGGAGCGTATGGCCAGCTTGACATAAAAACACCAAACATTGACGCACTGGCGGCAGGCGGCTTACGTTTCACAAATTTCTACGCTGCGGCCCCCGTTTGTGGCCCCTCTCGTGCCGCCTTAATGACCGGACGCCACGCTGCCCGCTTGGGGAGTTGTGGAAACTCCCAGGCAAATCTGGTCGCCAATTTCCCCCTATGGCCCCAAAGGTTGAGGGATGCAGGCTACGAAACAGGCATGTACGGGAAGCAACACCGCGCTACGCTGCAGGGCGAAACGGTAACTAATGATAGCCCGGTAGACCGTGGCTTCAACCACTTCGTTGGCTGGCTTAACGCCGTTGATGCTCACCAATTTTACCTCGATGGCGCAACCGTAACGCCCGGTTGGGAGCGAAGAGATTACCTGTTTAGGGCCGATGATGGGGGAGCTTGTGTCCGCTACGATGTACCCTCCGATCGGTACGTGCAGGATGAATTCATGACTGGTGCAACTAATTTTATTAATCGCTTTCGGGATACCTCCTTCCTACTCTACCTGCCTTTCACCATCGCTCATGCCGAACTAGCCTCGCCCGGCTCGGCCTATCCCGCGGAAACTGTCGAAGATTCGATGCTACTAGCCCAATACCTGGATGAAGCGGGCAGCAGCATTTTTCCGGAATTCGATTATCAGGGGGATAACATTTATGGCCGCCCCAATCCTTTTAAAACGAGGGCTACCCTTGCGGCCATGATTAGCCGCTTAGATCGAGACATTGGCCTGATAGTAGACCTTTTGGATTCTTTAGGAATAGCGGAAAACACCTTACTCTTGCTCACCAGTGACAATGGCGCCCACGATGAAGGTGGGGTTGATGAAGAGCAATTGAACGGAAGTCTAGACAGTCCCTTTAACAGTACGAGTGGTTTGCGCGGGTTCAAGAGAAGTCTGTATGAAGGAGGCGTTCGGATTCCCTGTATCGCCTACTGGCCAGGTACCATTGCCCCGGGAATTGATACGAGTATCTTGTACCATCCGGACATTGGCCCTACCCTACTCGATTTAACTGATGCCGCAGCATTGCCCAACATTGATGGACGTAGCTTTCTACCGAATCTGTTTGGAGAGAGTAATCCTGTGCACGAGGATATTTACTGGCAGTTCCGGCAACAACAGAGTTTACGAAAAGGTAATTTGAAGGCCTACCGTGGACAAAACACCTCCGGTAATGACCGGGTGGAACTTTACGATTTATCCGTTGATCCAGCAGAAACCAACGATCTTTCGGGCTTGCCGCAGTATGCCGCTGTTTTAAACACGATGAAGCGACGGATGAACGAAGAGAATGCAGGTTCCGCCTGTACTTTCGTCCCCTTAATTACGGACACTCTCCCCGGGCTACCCCCCGTAAAGGCTAAGGAAAAATTTAATTACCCGGAACGGGGTATCAACGATCGGGGGGCAGCTATTAACGGCTGGGCGGCACCTTGGCAAATAATTACGGGGTTTAACCATTGGGTTCGCGCCGGGGGCATCCAGGTCCCCTATCCGACGGGGGAAATAGTAACCACCTCCGGTAATCATTTAGCCCTTGATTTTAGTAGCACTGGACGCAACGTAAGGCTCGTCCGGCGGCTGCAAGAGCGCTTCCCCGACGACGGCAGTATCTACTGGCTGGGGTATTGGTCGGAGAGTAGTATCCAGGCGGTGAATAATGTATTTCAGGTGATGCTCGTTGCCACGGAAAGCTTCGGCGTTTCCGGCCCCAATGGGCAACTGCTCCGGATCGGTAAAGACTTTGGCCGCAGCGATATTGGTTTTGTTGGCGGGCCGTACGTTACTTCTTCAGCAGAAGCGCCTCATTTTTACGTGCTACGGATTGCTACCAGTGGCGACGCCAGCCAGGAAACCGTTCATCTTTTTGTCGACCCCCCGTTAACGGGGGAGCCAAGTTTGGCTACCGCAAACGTCGAAACCACCGTAAACCTTAATGGTGGTTTCGACGGTATCGGGATCAAAGCGGAAGGCCAGCCGGGCGTAATTGGCCGTATTGATGACCTCTATCTTGGTCTCGATTACTCGGAGATCATTCCGCCAGATCTAAAGATTAGTACGGCAATTTCCACACCACTACGCCAGGAGGATTTAAGGCTATATCCTAATCCCGCCAACGACAGGTTTATGCTCGAAATGGGGCGTCCTGCAATTATTACTGCGCGGTTACAAGACAGTAGTGGGCGGTTGGTCCGATACTGGGCTGCGGAGTTGCCACATAGCTTTGATATCAGCGATATTGCTTCCGGAAACTACTTTCTGCACGTGCGTGAAAATGATGGAGGGGAGGTTACCTTACCGCTTGTTTTATCGAGGTAGGTGCACTGATTACTTGATCGCTTCCTGGAAGAAACGCAACGAACTATCAACAACGGCGAAATAGTTTTCGAGCATCGCAGCGGAGTCAATGGCCGTGTAAACTTGAATGTTCCGAGCGACGTTATCCGCCGGAGCCGGTCGGCTTTCCAGGGTAGCTAGTTGTGGTTCGAACCAAGCTTCGAGGGAGGCAATATCCCACATGGTCCACTGCCGTTTTTCTGGGTCCTTTTCGGTCCACCAGCGGTGGTAGGTATCCCAGCGATCCTTTAGGAATTGGGTAACCGGACTATCCTGGAGGAGCTTTGTGTCCAGGTCGGATCGCTGCATCTGTAACGCCTGGCTGGTGGTGGCGGTCATTACGGTAAACGCTAGGTTTGGCGTGTTAAGGAGCAGGTTCAGGGCTAAAGTATCGTTGCCGGTGTTGAATTCATTTTTGTCGTAGAGGCTGGTTAAGGGATCATACCAGAAACCGAGGTAATGAACGTGAAGCTTAGGAATAATGTTGGCATCTTGCAGAATAGCCGAAGCTACGTTGGTGCAGGAACCCAAAATGAAAACGTCTAATTTTTGTTCAGTATTTGCGGTACGGGCCTGTTCCGCGATGAAGTTACTAGCGGGAGAAATTTGAGGCGTAGTGTGATTGGTTAGCGGAAGATCGCTGCCCAAGTAAACGGGCACTGGAGCGTACATTAACTCCACTAAGCGCTGGTTTATGGCGTGGCTTTCGCGGGCAGTAGTATCGCTGGCGAGGGGGGAAGAGTGGAATTGGGCGGACGTGAGTCCTACCAGTAAAGGTTCTTCGTAATTATACCGATTATCTCGGGCCATAGCACCGACAATGGCAAAAAGATCGTCTACTTCATTAGCCGTATCAGCATCGATAATGTATTTAGGTTGCTTAGCTCTTGCTTCTGCGGCGACAGCCAAGCTGTCAAAACGGGCACCGAACACCAAAGACCAAAAGAGGAGATAAAAGCCATAGGCAGCAAGGAGACCTCCCAAAACAAATAGTAGCGTGCGCAAACTTTTATTCATGCGCCAAAGATAAGTGAAGTCGGGCGCGGATGGAGGTGCAGCCCGTGCTCACATGGTGAGCGCATGGAAGCTATATTTTCTCTCTTTTTAATTGGGTGAAATCAATCAACTTTTCTCCATCATATTTCCACAAAAGTCCATACCGCCCACCGAACCAAACATTGCCATCTTGGTCCTCAGAAATGCACATAACGTCAACCAATTTGTCGCTATTTGCTACATCAAAGGGTATAAAATGTTGACCATTAAATTGGTACACTCCTTTTCTTGCGTAACTAGACATCCATAAATTGCCATTACTATCTTCAAAAAATTTAGCCATGGCAATTTTTTCACCCGTCTGAGTGGAATTAAAGCTGGAGAATGATTTACCGTCGTACCGATAAATTCCTCCGTTTCTAGTGCCGGCCCACATTCTTTCCTGTCGGTCAATATAAATTGATGATATCATTCCATTGCCTATACCGTCGGGTAAATCGTGGTGAACTAAGTGATCACCATTGTACTGGCTAATGCCGCCGTGGGAAAACGAACCAATCCATATATCCCCCTTTGCATCTTCTAC
>JBCDGT010000076.1:0-8622 GCA_038750915.1 Bacteroidota bacterium | reverse complement strand
TTACACGGAGAAAGAGTTCTTGAAAAAAGTACTCGCCAATTCCGACGATTTCCAGCCAAACTGGGAGGACGCTGAAGGCAGTACCTGGCATTATAATTTCTACCTACCCAAAGCGGACATCGGCAAGAAAAACGAAGATTCCGAAGTTTTCCAGCTCTCGCAAACCGAAGTTGATAACCTGCGGATGAATTCCCAGACGGGAGCCACCAGTAAGTACGATGGCTCCTACAAAAGGGAAGTATTCCCCCAGGCGCAGAATTTCGACCTGCTTTTTCAGGACCTCCGCTCCCGTATCGTCATCAACCAGATGCGGTGGCTCTCCGAAATTGGCAGCTACGAAGGATCTTCCGTGGATAATTATTCAAAATGGCACAAAGACAACTACCCTGAGGGGCAGTTCTTCTCCTGGGGCTACAACCAGACCAGCAGCACCGGCGGCGGTACGGACTTTAGCTGGATCATTCCCCCGGACCCACAGAGCCACGATTTCATTGCCGATGAGCGGGGCTACCGGTACAGCTACCACGGCCGGACCGAGCTGAAATTCCCCACCACCACTAAGTGGAAAGACATGGTGGAAATAAAATCTACTGGAAGCGCTGCGGTGGGGACAGTCTCCTTCGAGGTACAACCCAACCACATCAGCTCCGGGGTGGAGGTAGAGCAAATCGAAGTGACCCAGGCGGATATGATCCGCCCGGACCGCTTTTACCAGCTAAAAGTCAACGGTCGACCTATGCGAATTAGCCAGGGTTATGATTCCTGGGGGTACTATAAATTTAACTTTGAGATTGCTCCGAACCCCGATTGGACTAACCTTGAATGCGTAGATGATGCGGGCCGCACGCTACCTGACAACCATAACGTTGCTATTTCCTCGCCGCTGCTGAATCAGTTCATCGGGGATGTGAGCTGGTTGAGTAAAACGAGTGATAATCGGAAATGGAGCCGTTGGATTTTTTATCCCTATAGCGGGTCAAATCAATTCAAGATTATGGCCGCGGCCCGCCAGGAGGAATACCTAGATATTTTTGAGGGAGATAATTTCTTTGAATCGATTGGCGGAGGATTCAGCCGCGTGTTTGGCGGCGGCGGTGGCAAAAAAGTTGTAGATCCGTGTCGCTTTTTCCCTTATTGGCGCCCTAATCCAGATAATGAAGGTGCCTATGGTGACAAGTTAGGTGCGAGTATTCTTGTCAGCGGGAATTTTTCCGAAGAGCCCGTAGTCACCATCGAGGAACTCCCCTTCCCCGTTAGTGAAAACCTGTTATACGAGCTTACCCCGGTAGCTAATCCGAATACGTCAAATAAACACTTAGTCCGGTTTAAACGGCATGGATTGTACTACCAGATCATTGGTGCTTGGGATGATAGTGGCGTTTCATTCCGAGCCGGGAATTCTGAGTTAAGTCCTTATGGAGGAGCTAATTATACTATTGCTATGGACACCCCGGACGCTATTAGTAGTATTTACTTATGGGATATTAGCACCTCGCGCTCAGACGAGAATATAGTTGAAATAAGACATAGCATTTTTGGACTGGTCGCACATGCTCGCTTGGATGTGCCTAAGCTATATTATATGACTTCTCCACTCGGCGTTAGTTCTCAATACCGCTTACGCGTTGTCCGTGCAGTAAATGATCGGCAAAATGAGAACCAGGCCAACGTTGGTGGTGCTGAGACGGACGCAGATATCGCCAATAAGCCACTGGAAGTGCTGTACGGGAAAGACAACTTCCGGTTAAAGAACGCAGCTTACAGCCGGGTGCCCCGCTCCCTGATTATTTCCAATTTCAGTGGCAATAACCCCAATGGTGCTCGTCAGCCGGTGGTTTACTGGGATAAGGTGGCTAAGGTTCTAACCCACATTGATCCCAGCTCCAAACAAATTATTGAGCTGAGACAACGGGTAGAGTTCCCGGAGGTAACGGATGCACAATCCAATTCCGTTTTTGACATTAGCAGTTGGTTGGTAGCGAACGGCGTGGATGCCAACCTGATTGGTGGAGATAAACACCTGGAAATTACTTACCAAAACGACCAGGGCGAGTTGCTCTCCTACCGCAAGCCAGCAACTACCCAAACCAACGGAACTGGAAATTTTGTTAAACTAAACTCGACTGAGATTAATCAGCGAATTACGGCCCTGTACGCTCCGCTATCCATTGGCTATCGGGGGCTGGCGGTTGAGATTCCCGCAACCATTGATGCGAGTCGTTACGACTGGGGTAGCGAGGGTATTGCCTATCACGACACCAGTGTCAAAAACGAAAGAGGATACCTCCGGCCTCAGGAAGGCGTGGACCTCGCTAATACTGATGGCTTAGTGCTCCAAACCCACATCCGCAGGGGAGAATGGCAGCAATATTCCATTGCCGTAAAGGAAGGTGATTATTACGATTTGACGGTCCGCTACAAGCTGAAAACAGGGGAGCCGGATGCGAAAATTCACCTTTACCTCGGGGATATGGACCTAGGGGAATATACGCTTACCTCTACCAATGATGCCATCGGCTCCTATACGGTCCCTATTCCCCGCTTCCTGAATGCTTCTACTGATGATCCGAGCACCCTCTACCGCTTGCGGGTAGAACAAGTAACTGGGGGGAATTGGTTAGGAATTTACTCCTATATTTTCACGACCCGTGCTCCCCGGGAGATAAATACCCAGGCTGGGGTCGGTAGTCGAAACTTAGCGCTTGGCCGCCCGGTTACGGCTAGCGGAGCAATCGACGGTAAGGACCCGGCCTTGGTTACGGACGGCGACCAAACGGGGAACTGGACGGATAACGAGGCTTTCGTTACCAACCGCCAGCAAGGTGCCTGGATTGATATCGATTTAGGCCAGTTGAGTAAAGTCGAATCCGTAGTGATTCATAATATCAATCAGGGCAGAAAAGACCGCTGGAAGTCGTACCGCGTCATCGTTAGTGATCGCCCGCTTCCCCCGGATTTGAACGGCTATAACGCAATTAGGGATTTCGTCAATCCTGGTTATATACGGATGTATAGTTACAATACGGATGAGGAAAGAGCAGCTCAGCTACCCATCAATTTCCAGGGCTGGGTATCCCCAACTTATAACGATAATGGCAAAGACTCTTGGCAGATAGAACTACCGACTAATGAATTTGGCGGATCCAGTGGCCTGCCAATTTCGATTGACGGTCGTTACGTACGGGTACAGTTTACGGAGGATTACAACGAGTACATGAACGTCGCCGAAGTAGAAGTTTATGGTACGCCGGTGGTCGAGCCCATCAGCAATACTTCTACCCGGGTGTACGCCCACAGTGGGACCAATTTGGCCGCTGCGGTAGATGGCCGTACTAACGGTAACAGTGATGGCAGCAATATTGCCGAAACGAGCCCCCAGAAGGGTGGATGGATCGAATTCGATCTAGGTAGGCCCCGGGCGGTAGAAGGCGTAAAAATCTTCAACCGTACGGACGCTAATGGTGGTCAACTAGAGGGCTTTGTGGTGATGACCAGCCTTACGCCCTTCCCCGTGAGTACGAATTCGGCGGCGGTCATTGCGTCCGCCAGCTGGGCCAGTGAAGAACAGAACCTGGCCTACCGGCGGGAAGGCTACGTCAGCATACCTTCCGGCCGCCTGACTAGGTACGTCCGACTTCAAATGACTGGAGACGGCACACGGTCTTTCCAGCTACCGGAAGTGCAAATCTTCGGAGAGCCCTTGGCACCTGCGCCCGCGCCTCCAACTGCTGCGTTAAATCGTATCCCTGACGGCTTCAATTTAGGAATTGGCAGAGAACTGACGACCAGCTTGCGGCCGGCCAGTAGTACTACTTCTACACTGAACGACGGTATTGTTGACCAAGCGGTTGCTCCCGGAACAGATACGGAATTAGCCCTAGCAAAAGACGGTTGGTTGACCCTGGATCTCGGAGAAGTACTAAACGTAGAGTCCATTGTACTCTACCCGGCCACTGGTGCAGCGGCGACCAACTTGGATGCCTACACGGTCTTGCTGAGTGAAGCCGCCTTGCCTAATGGCCCCATGGACGTACCGGTTGCCTCCGGTGCAGGCTATTGGAGCTCGGGGCTAAGAAATGATGCCGGCCAGGACAGCATCGAATTCGCTATCCCCGGTGCTTTCCCCGCCCAATATTTACGGATACAGTTGCCGGGAGATGCCCCGCGCAGCCTGCAGTTGGCCGAAATAAAGGTCATTGGCCGGGCCGTACCTAGGGACATCACTAACCTCATTACGATTACCCCCGGCCCCCGGGTACGCAACTTTGATGCGGCCCGCTTGACGGATGGCCTGACCCCAACCGAGGAAAGCTCCGATAGCCACGTTACGGTTGGCGAAGGCAAATGGGTAATTATTGACCTAGGCAGCACGTACGGGATAACCGAACTGCGCATTGATCAGGTTCCGTTGGACATCAGTGGTATGTCTGATCTACAACGGCTCCAGCAAGATGGCAAATCCGGGGTCGTAGAAGTAGAGGTTTCCAAGACGCCCTTCCCCGCCGATGGCAGCCAATCTTCTGGCACCTCCTACCGGGATGCCCTTCGTCTGAAGGCCTCGATTGCCGAATGGGAACTGGAATTCCCCGTACAAACCAAAGGGCGTTACCTGCGCCTGCGGGTTACCGCTGATTCAGAACTTCCGCTCAAACTAAGTGAAGTTAGAATTAAGGGATACGCCGAACTATCACGCTAAAACGCCGCCCAATACTGGGCTATTCAATATGGATTATCGTTTTTTATCATTACTGTTTTTCCTCACTTTACTGGTGGCCCCGCGTGAGGGGTACACTCAGGAAGCAGCGGAAAATAGAGTGGATATGGTACTGCGGGTACGCGCAACCGCTCAGGGGAATTTTCTCAACTGGTATCCTGCGGATCCGGCCGTTTGGCTGGAGGCCATGAACCAAGGCTACCGGATAACCAGAGCTCCCATTACCGATGCGGGCGCGGACGCAGGTGCCGAGGCCGCTTTGCAAGTAGCCATGTTTCCTAAACCCCCAGCTTGGTTCAATGAACACCAAAAGGACCTGGACGGCCTGATGGCCCCCATTGGCTCCTTGCTGTACGACACTACTTTTCAGTTTCCGGAGAATGACCTACTGGATGCGGTGGCCATGCGGTACAATTTCATTGTGTACGAAACTACCCTTTACCCCAGTATTGCCGATGCTGCCGGCTTAGGTTTGCGGGACACGCTGGCGCTTCCTGGCGTCGGCTATCGTTACACCATTAGTAGCAATGACGGTAAGCTGACGGCTAGTATCGATCTACCGCCAGGACGGGTGTACGCCCAGGAACCCGCTATCAGCCCCGTCAACTTTACTTTTCCCAACGGAAAGTCTTTATCTCAGATGTACCAGGAAAGCCACCCCCAAGAAACGGGGATGATTCAGCTCATCCACCGGGCGATGGGCGACAGTGTTATCCTACGTTGGGGTCCGAGTACCCCCAAACTCTGGGAAAAAGCTATGGAGGAAGGTTACCAGGTGTACCGGGGAAACCGGGAAGAAAAGCCAGAACTAATCGCCGAAGTATTTCCCTGGGAGGAAGATCGGATTACCCCGGCTCTTAAGGGAAATTCTATGGCCTTAGCTGCTGCCGGTATTCTTTACGGAGAGCAAAAGCCCAGCGAAGGGGGCAACCTGCTCGACGAGGCCATGCAGTACGAAAATCGTTACGGACTGGCCCTATTCACCGCGGAAAGATCCCCCGAAGCAGCTGACATTCTCGGTCTTAGGTACGTAGATACCGAAGTAAAAGCCGACTCTGGCTATACCTATTATGTACGTACACCGAGCATCCAGCAACCCCTATTGTGGGGCAAGCGGGTCGTGTTTAACGTCTATGAGCCCGTGGCGGAACCAGTTGGTTTCCAGGCTAATCCGGGAGATAAGTACATTCGGCTGACCTGGGATAAACTAGAAAACTCGCGTCTTTACAGTGCATACCAGTTAGAAAGATCAACCAACGACGGTGCCTTTGCACCTATCCACGATAAACTACTCATCTTTGGGGAGGACGCCCGTACGGAGCTGAAAGAGTTTTACTTCCAGGATTCCGTAGGGGTTAACGAACAGGTATTTCGCTACCGCTTACGGGGCCTAACCAGCTTCTCGGAGTGGGGCCCCTGGGTCTACACAGAAGCTACCGGACAGGACCTAACACCGCCCGGAGTGACCCAGATTATTGACGGCAGATTTAATGATACGACTAAGATATTCTACTTGGATTGGGTGCTACCCGCTTCCACCGATGAAGACCTTAGCCATTTTCAGGTATTGTTGGGCCAGACCTACGATGGGGACTTCGACCCCATCAGCCCTTACCTGCCTAAAGAGGCTACTAGTTATTCTTTTGGGGTAGGGGATATGGATACCGACCGGGGTTTTTACTTCAAAATACAGAGCGTAGACAACAGTGGTAACGCTTCCGAGTCTTTACCATACCCGGTGGTAGTAGCAGATATTACCTCCCCGCCACCCCCCGCTTGGGTGCGGGGAACCATCGACTCACTGGGCGTCGTCAATTTGACGTGGGCGGAGAGCGAGGCGAAGGATGTTCGCGGGTATTGGGTGTACTGGTCCAACAGCCCCGAGAAAGAAATGGCCCTATTCAATGAGGACCTGGTTAAAGGAACGAGCTACACCCAGGTCGTGGAGCGCAAGACCCTCAATAAGCAGCTCTACGTGGTCGTGCGGGCCGAAGATGACGCCTACAACCGGGGGTTACCTACGGAGGTTCTGGCTGTGGACCGCCCGGACCGGGTGCCCCCGCAGCCTCCCGCCGTCGGGGCCATAAAGGCCGAAGCGGAGACAGCTGTAGTCAACTGGCGCGCTAGTGCTAGTGACGACGTCGTGCAGTACATCTTGCTGCGGCGCGAAGAAGAAGCCGGTTTCTCCGCCTGGACGGAGTTGGTTACCCTGCCGGCGGACCAAATGAGCTTCATCGACGAAGAAGTCGTTATTGGGAAAAGCTACGAGTACTCCATGAAGGCGGTCGATGATTCGGATAACGTGAGCCGCCAGGGTAACGTACAGTCCGTAAAAATTCCCTTCCCCGCCGCAGAAGTGGCCGTTACGGCCTTTTCAGCGACGGCCAGTCAGGACCAGGCAGAACCCGCCAATACGCTTAGTTGGGCGTATACCCCACCCGAGCGCGATTTGCGGGGTGGCGATTACGAGTTTGTGATTTACCGCGGCAGTGGCGCCCGCTCGCTGCAGGAAATAGCCAAAGTACCGGCCGGTACCCTGACCTACACCGATACGAACATTTATTCTAGCGTACTCTACAACTACGCCGTGCGCGTTCGCTTTGCCAATGGCTGGCAGGGTGCGATGAGCCCCGTAAAATCTATTCTGAGCAAGTAACTCCCGCCCCCTGGACGGAGGTCTAATTGATATTGCATGTTGTCATTTACTTATACCGGACCGAGTTACCCACTAGCGAAAAACACGGCCTTTGTGGTACTTCGCTGGTTGGGCATACCAGCGCTTGTTCTTTTCCTTTTTGCGGGATTGAGCGCCCAAACCTTTAGTTTTTCCGAGGATTTTGAAGGTTTTGCCACCGGAGATAGCCTTGCGGCTAGTTCCGCGGACTGGATGACCATTAATGGTGGTTTTGACTTGGTCGTTTCCGATCAATCGGCTATTGGTGGCGGGCAGGCTCTGGAGCTTACTGCGGGCCCAACACCACGGGAGGTATTCCGCGCTTTCCCCCAAGTTGCCAATAGTGGTAACTTGATTATCGACTTTGGCTACTTCATTACGAATTCGACTCGAGGTACCGTCCGGCTTTATGAAGACCAAGCAGGGACACAGTTGGCCTATGAGTTTGTTTTTGCCACCACCCGGGTGACGGTATTCGATGGAAACGGGCAGCAAGTGGATGCCTTTTTTCCAACGTCTTTTAGTTGGGCTAACTTCCGGATTGGTTTCGATTTTGCCCGTGGCCACATCGATTTGCCGCGTGAGACAAGAATTCCTAACGGTGCTAATGGTATAGGGGGGATTTCCTTTGTTAGTCAGGACGGTTTTAGCGCACTAGATCCCGTACTGATAGAAGACGTGACGGTTAATTATTTTGCCCCCGGAGACATTACGGAGTACCGGACCATCGACCGGGCAGTATTCGATGAACCCGAGGCCTGGGCAAACGGCATTGCTCCTCCACCGCTTATTCCCGCGGGGACGTCGGTAATTATTGAACACTACACCGCCCTGAATGACCCCGTGGAAAATCAGGGGACAATTTCCATTCTAGAAAATCAAGGGATTTCCAGCTTCCCTAATTATGGCCGCTTAGACATCATCGGTGGAACACTAACTAATGCTAGTGGTGGTCTTATCGACTTACCCGGAAATACCGGGACTTTGCTGATAAACGGTGCCGGTTCCCTGTTGGAAAATCAATTGGGCGCGACGATTAATTTTGGACCGCAGACCCAATTCTTTGGTCAAGTACCAACCGGTACGGTGGTCCAACACGTAATTAATGCGGGAACGATCAACTTTGATGCGGTAAACGCTCAATTTCCTTCGGGTATCCATAACCAAACTTCTGGTATCATAATGGGATCTGGGGGGCTATCCATCCGGAATGATGCCGTATTGGATAATGATG
>JBCDGT010000075.1:0-8631 GCA_038750915.1 Bacteroidota bacterium | reverse complement strand
TGCATCTTTGTCCGGACTAAAGTTTTCCAATGCGCTTCCCGATCAGCTCACGGCGGCTCCGGCGGGACAGCTGCTCCAGCCCTTCGGCTACCAAGCCGTGGAGACCGACAATATGGCCCAGGAACTAATGGACCTAGAGGAACAGTCAGAACGCCTGCTCAAAGCACGTAAAGCTATTCGAACCGCACAGGGCCTCGGTAACTTTCTCCGTAAACTAGACAGCTTAGCCTTTCAGGAATTCCCCGTAGTACTGGCCGATACCATCGGTACTGTTCCGGTAGCCATTGTTTTCGATAAGTTGCAAATTCATCCGGAATACGCCCAGTTAGAAGTCGTGCTTGGTATGCAACTGCCCCAGCGAACAGTGAGTGCCACCCAAGGGCAACCCAAAGTAGACGACGAAGGCACCCCCATCGAATATGTTGACCTCTATTTCGGTACGCCCAATCTAAAATTCAGCCACAATGGAGGTATTATAGGAGATATCACGCTCGGCCTTTACAGCAACGTCCCGATCGGTTCTCAGGATCCAAATAAATTCGGTTTCGTCCTCAAAGGATGGCGTAGTGAAGTCATTCCGGGTAGTGGCGGGCAGACCCAGGATGTAGGTACCTACGTCAAAATCGATTGCGATGGCTTTAAGGAAATGGGCGTCGAAGCCGACGTAATGTTTAGCCGGGAATGGATCATCCCAACGAACGAAGACGGGCTACTCTACTCTTCGGGTAGGGTAAGGGGCTCTATTTCAACTACCGTCAATGATTGGAACAACATCATGGTAGAGCTAAATCTACCCGACTTCGCCTTGGCGTCGTACCCCGAGTTTGCCTTCAACCTTTCCAATGCGGTCTTTGATTTCAGCGATTACCGCAACAGCAGTTTAGTCCAATTCCCCCCTGGCTACGCAGACGCCTACCTGCCACCCAGTAATCACAATCTTTGGCGGGGCGTATACATTCAGAACCTGGAACTACTGTTGCCGCCCCAACTGGCGAAAGCGAATGAGCAAGGTGGGGGAGGTGGTACTACCACCGGCGGAAGTACCGGAATGTTGATGTTGGACGATTACGGGGAGCACAGTTACACCTCCGTTGGCCTTAACATCCCCGACTTTGCCGCCGAATACGGCATGCGCGATGCTGCGGGCTTACCACGGAGTGGTCCGCAATCCACCGAACCTAATCCCCTTGCGCTTACCACTTCCACGGCACCTGCGGCCGCGCCCATCGACACGGTCGTTAACCGTACACGCATTGGTGTCAATGGCTTATTGGTGGACGGTCATGGCGTCTCCGGGCACTTCTATGCGACCAACGTGATTAATATGGGCGAAGGGCGGATGAACGACAAATGGCGCTTCTCCGTCACCAGCCTTGAAGCGACCCTCGTGGCTTCTCAAGTGACCGGCTTTGGCTTTGGTGGAAACGTCACCCTACCGGTGGCCAAGGAAGGACAATCTTTTGGTTATGATGCCTTCGTTTGTATTCCGGACCGGGAATACAACTTCACGGTGACGATTCAGCAGGATTACACCTTCCCGCTCTTCAAAATGGCGGATGTGACCATCGAAGCGGGCTCCTATCTAGATATCGTTTCTACACCCACCACTTTCGTGCCCTCCGCCGTGCTGTACGGCAACGCCCAGATCAACGCCGCCACTGCCGCTGGCGGACCCAGTGCCGCCGGAGATGCCGTCTTTTCCGGAGCGATCACCTTCGCGGGCCTAAAGCTTTCCACCGCCGTACCACGGATGAGTTTTGAAACCGGTGGTTCCCTCGGACTGAGCGACGTGACCCTGATGGGCTACACCTTGCCCCTGGCTGATCCCCGTCTTGTCTTTACCGAGGCAGGGCCCCGGCTGAGCGTCGGTATTGCCCTGAACCTCATGAACCAATCGGACAACGGTTTCAGTGCCGGAACCGACGTGTCCGTTCTCTCCTCCCTTGATTCTACGAAGACCTACGATATCTACGTGAATAAGGGGATGAATATCAACAGCATTTACGTACGACTCAAACTGCCGAGCATCAATGCTTTTGGCTACGTACACCTCTTTGATGACGATCCCGTTTTCGGTAATGGTTTCCAAGGATCACTCTCCGTTAGAATCGGGCCGGATACGCTGAGCCCCATCTTTGCCGTAGAGATGAATGCTATCTTCGGTAACGTAGATTACCCCTATTGGTACGTGGACGGTATGGTGGAATCTAACGCCATCAACGTCCCCTTAATTCCAGGAGTAGTATCCATCAATGGCCTTGGGGGTGGGGCGTATTACCACATGAAAATGGATGGCTACGACGGGATCAACGGTACCGACGGCAGTGCAGGAACCACCACCAGTGGGGTGCGGTACGTCCCGAACCAAAGTATTACACTAGGTTTGAAGCTCTCGGTACCCCTCACGAACTGGAAACCACCGGGCGGCGGAGCGGCCTCCGGGCCGGAGACCCTGGATGGGGTGGCCACCCTGGAGCTCGCCTTTGCCGGGGCGGCCCTCCAGGATATCATGTTTTACGGAAAGGTGGAGATCGTCAGTCCGGCCGTCGATAAATTCGCCGGAGGTTTTGCCGATAAGTGGAAAGACCGCTTGGTCAAACTACCCCAGGATCGACCGGCGGTAGAAGCCGATGATCGAAACGCTACCAATAACCCCAGTAACTCTATTCTGGGCAGCCTCTTCCTCCGGATGAACTTCGAATACGGCTTCGAGTTTCAGGGCACCGCCCGGGTGAAACTCAATGCGGCGAATGGAAAGATTGTCGGGACTGGTGGTATCGACATTCTCATCAGCGCCCCGCAGAGTAAGTGGCATTTGTACGTCGGTGGTTATACGGATAATTCCATCATTGCTTCGGATAATGAAGTACTCGAACCCATCAACGTCACCATTAATCTCGGCGAAGGAATTACGGCTGGCGCAGGTGCCTACTTCCTGGTGGGTAATGATATTCCGGGGCCTCCGCCCTTGCACCCTGCAGCGGCGGCCTACTTCGGAATATCTTCTTCAACTTCCCACAATCGAGGGAGCTTGGGTGATCGAGCGGCCCAAGGAACTGGTTTTGCCTTTGGGGCCTACGTTTTTGCCTACATCGAGAAACGGACCCGTAAAAGAGGGAAGTATAAAAACAATCGGATCAAGGCCGAGCTGGGGGCGGGCTTCGATGTTTCGCTGCTCAAGTACCAGCGGATGACCCGTTGCTCCAAAGACACGAACCAAACACCCCACGGCCATAAAGGCTGGCGGGCGACCGGGCGAATATGGGCCTACATTGATGCTAACGTTAAGTATCGTGGCATCGGGAAAAACCTTGGCCTGGGGGTTTTGATCCAGGCGGACATTCCGAATCCGACGTATCTATACATGGTCATCAAGGTTAAGGTTGTCTTCAACTTTACCGTCAAATTTGGGATTGGGGACGAATGCGGTCCGCCGATGAATTTATGACCCGACTTAAAGCTTTTACCATCGCTATGCCCTACCGCTTATCGCTGTTGTTTTGCCTGTTGTCCGTCTGCCTTTTGGGACAAGACGAAGGGTATCGTACCCACCAGAAAATCACGGACGACCGTATCTACCTGCGCTGGGAACCTCTTTCTTGGGAGGATTTCGAATACGCCATTCAGGGCAACCTAAGCCTGGAAGCCTACGCCGTAGGTGGTAGTGACCTGCGCCCGGAGCTGCGCTTGCTGGAAAGTAGAACGATCCAGCCACTCCCTTATGAAAATTGGCGTAATGCCTTAAGCGACTCTCCCTGGGATACTATTGCTCTCGCCGCCGTTTACGCTGACCAATTAGACGCGGCCCTGCGGGAGGAAACTTTCATTGCCAAAGAATACGAGGATACGGCCGAAGAAGAAAGACAGGCTCGGTGGCAGGTAAGCAATTATGCCTTGGGTTACGACTGGCAAGCCATTGAACGATCTGGCCTTGGTTGGGCGCGGCCGCGGGATGCTGGCACCGCTCGCTACGCGATTAGAGTGTTCCCAACTCTGGAAGGTGATACGATCTACTATGACCTCGACCTGCGGGATTATAGCCCTCCAGTTATCCCTCCCCTCGAAGCCAAATTTCGTAATAAGCGCGCCGAACTTCAGTGGCGGACCATCGACGCCAAACCTACTTTCTTCGCCTGGCACCTCGAACGCTCCATCAGTAATGGCCCCTTCACGGACGTTTTTGAATTACCCTTGATCAACGATTACGACTCTACTCGCACGGTAGACGAAGCCCTCAAGTACCTCTACCACACCAACCGCTTTCCCAGTAACGCCGACTCCATCGTCTACCGCCTACGTGGGCAGGATCACCTAGGTGGGCGTAGCGTCAATTTCTCTGAGGCACGTGGAAAAGGAGCGGAGGATATCCGTTTTGCCCCGCTGCTTACCCACACGGAGCAGACGGATTCTAACTATGCCATCATCCACTGGGAGTACGACGGGGAAACCATTGACCTAGTGCGAGAATTTCGAGTGGTGGTAACCGATTCCGTGGGCGGCACTTATGAAGTTGCCCTCGGAGGAATAGCCCCAAGTGTGCGGGAAGTAGCTATACCGATGAAATACCGCTCTAATTTCTTCCGGGTACAGGCGGTGTCTACCCAAGGAACGGTCTATTCTTCCTTCGAGTCCCTGGTCATCGCCTACGACGACGAGCCACCGGCGATGCCCCGCGACTTTACCGGCTACATCGACTCCAACGGAGCCGTCTTTCTCAGTTGGGTCACCAGTGATGAATTCGACCTTGCGGGCTACTACCTCTTCAAAGGCTACTACGAAGACAGTGAGTTAGCCATGATCACTCCAGACCCACTACCCGGGCCGGAGCACGTGGATTCGGTGAACATGGTTACCCCCAATGAAGTCGTTTACTATCAACTGAGAAGCGTGGACTTTCGGGGTAATGGCTCCAACTTCACCCCGATCCTAGCCCTGAAAAAGCCCGATGTCTACCCACCGGCCCCGCCCCAAATCACTAAGATCGACAACAATAATAGCCGTATCACCCTCGACTGGACTACCAGTCCCAGTCCAGACGTCATCGCTTACCGCCTCTTCAAACGTCGCCTGGACGAAGGGGAGGAGTACCGTTTGTTAGAGGAGTGGTCCGTTGAAGACTATCCTGCGCGTTACGTCGATACCCTGGTAGAAGCGGGGCCAGCTTACGGCTACGTCCTCCAAACCGTCGATGATGATGGGCTTATTTCGGACTATTCTCAGCCCGTATCCATCCGGCTGAAAGACTACGGTCTCCTTCCGCCGATCCAAGGTTTTTCGGCTACCAGAAATGAAGATACCAAGGCCATTGACCTCTCGTGGTCTTACGACCAATCGCCACGTGATTTTTACCTCTATCGCGCTGAGGAAGATAAATCCATGGCACTCCTGAAAGTGCTTTCCGGCGAAGACCGTACTTTCTCCGACGAAGGCATTCGCCCCAAGCAGTCCTATCGTTATCTACTACGGGCGGTGTTTGCGGACGGTAAGGTGAGTCCGTTTACGGAGGAGGTGCGGGTGGAGTGAACTAGGGTGCTAGGAACTAGGCGGCCTTCGGCCTCCTAGGAGCACGTAGTGCGTCTAGCTCCTAGCCCCATAGCCCCTAAAAACTACCGCCTTATAGCCACCACGGGGTCCAATCCCGCCGCTTTCCTCGCTGGATAAGTACCAAAGACAATCCCCGTTAATACCGCTACGACGGCGACCACCATTACGGTATTTAGGGTGAATACGGCTTGAAATTCGACATCTTCCAGGGCGTAAGTCAGGACGGGAGCGGCAATCATAGCGACCACGATACCGAGGATAACCCCGAAAAAAGAACCAATCGTGGAAATGGCGATGGACTCGGCCAAGAACTGGCGAATGATGGTACCTCTACTAGCGCCCACCGCTTTACGTACCCCAATTTCCGGGGTACGTTCGGCAATGGACATCAGCAACACGTTCATTACGCCAACACCACCGACCACTACCGCAACTCCAATAATGAAGCCCATCACTAAGCGAAAAACCATGATGCCCTGAGCAAGCTGCTCAAGCCGGCCCGTTTGGGTGTAGCTTTCCGTCGCATCTGGGATATCGGCAAAGTGGCGCTTCATCCAGCCGTCGGTGTAGCCCTGGGCGTCGAGGACATTGTGGACGTTTTCCAGGGCAATATTCAGGGTAGCATTTGGGGTAGGTGCGTCGGGAAGCAGGCGAAGGGTGCCTAGCGTTACCCCGAAGCCGAGACTTTCTTCTTGCCCGTCCTGAAAAACACCTACTACGGAGAGGGTGTCTCCCATCAGTAATACTTCTTGGCCTAAAGCCGCGTCGAGAGAGTCGTTTTCGGAAATTAGCCGCTTGGCCAGCGGCGTATTGATGACGGCTACGCGTTGGTCCTGATCACTAGATGTTAACAGACGACCATGAAGCAAGCGGTCTGCCGGCGGCGGATCGAGCATAGGGAAACTATTGGCCTGATAGCGTAGCCCTAGCTTACTGCTGTCGAGGGTATACCCGATGGCAGTATTACGGTACTGTAATTCAGCTTTTGCGGGGTAAGGGAGAGAATCGAGCAGCTCCGCCATGACGCTTTCATCGATCTGCGCTATGGTGTCTCGCGTCGTAAAAATGCCATCGATCCGGGTATTGGTCTTGGCACGGACCATCAAGTTCTCCAGGGAACTGGTGGAGGAAATCTGGTCGCGGGCGTATTTTTCCAATCCGTCGATCATCGACAGCATCGCCACTAAGGCGCCAACCCCAATAACGATTCCCAATACCGAAAGGAAGGTCTGGAAAAAATTAGTGCGTAGGTTCCGGAAGGTTTCGGCGAAAGCGGCAAACATGGGATAATAGTCTTTTGTTACTTTGGTCTTTCCCCCGCTTGGTGGTGGGGTAGTAGCTTTGCAGCAAGCTACCTAGCGGTAGTAAGGCGGCACAATTTTTTCTACCGAAGAGCGGTTTCACCCTGACCAAAGTCCCGCCTTAAGCCACGTTTCTTGCTTGGTGTCATATCTAGCTAGCCCGATTTACCCCTACTTTTGGCCCCTGTTTTTCTCGCTTTTACTTCCGCTTTATGCTACCCAAATGGAAACTATTGTTGTTGGCTTTACCCTTGTTCCTAGCGGCCTGCTACGAAAATAACCTGGCCTGTCTTGATCCTGATGCGACCAATTATGATCTCTTGGGGGACGATGTCTGCCCGGATGATTGCTGCCAGTACCCGAACTTGAGCTTGGATATAGATCGCTTTTGGGAGGAGAACGTGTTTGTCAGTACGGATACCTTTACCGACGGAGCGGCTAACGAATTCAGATTGCTAAGATTCCGTTTTTACTTAGGGGACATTCTGCTGCTGGCTGGAGCTGAAACCCTCCCCGTACCGGAAAATCTAGTCGAAGTAGACCTGATTGCCGGCACGGATACGGTGTTGACGGAAATAAATGCCAACGTGGTATTGGTCAATTCTTCGGGGTCGACCTCCAGTACCGTTGGTCGTTTGCGTACGGGTACTAGTGCGCTGACGCAGGTGCAAGCAACCTTGGGATTAGCAGCGCAATACACGGCCGTTTATCCGCCCACGGCACCTGCGTCCTCGCCCCTTGCTACTCAGGAAGGTATCCTGAATTTTAACGATGGTCAGGGATATTTACAGGCGAGCGCGGAGTATTTGCTTACCGCTACCGATGATACCGTGCGCGTTGATGTATTGGGCAATCAACCCCTTCTTTTGGACTTTCCCACGGCGGAAGTCCCCACTCGGGGAGCAAACGTAACGGTTGAAATGGAAGCGGACTACGCAAGGGTTTTTCGCCAAATCAACCTTGCGGAGACGGAAATCATGGTTGCAACTTCACTTGCCAATGCCTTACCAGATTTATTAGTGATCACTGGGGTACGGTAATGAATGGGAGAGTTAAACGCTGAGGCTTTTAGACGCACTTCGTGCTTTTAGACGGCCTACGGCCTTTTAGTGCATCCAGAAGTTCTGCACTAAAAGGCATAGGCCGTCTACCAACTAAAAGCGCGCAGCGCGTCTTAAAGGCCGTAGGCCGTCTAAAAGCGTCAGCGTCTAAACTACCGCTTAACCATCTTCATAGTAGACACGCCACCAGCATTCGTCAGACGCAGTAAATACGTACCTGACGGCAAATGCTGGGTAGGTAAGCTAATGCGACCGCTACGAAGTTCGAGTCGCTGCTGTTGCACCAACTGGCCGGTGGAACCGTAAATACTCAGCTCTGTACTGTTGCCCTGTAGGCCTTCTACTTCGAGGGTGATTTGGTTGGTAAAGGGATTGGGGTAAAGTTGAAGCCTATCGGCAGCGGGATTACTGGTGCTGGTCGTGGAAGCGTTTGCGCTACATGGCGTGGGAGGCAGGAGGGCGTACATACTTACTTCCTGGTCGGGGATCAACTGGAGGGAAGCGGTTTCGGTGGGCCCCATTAGGGAAATGCCTACTTGCCAGAGATCTCCCTCCGCAGCCATAGTTTCTAGGGGGCGGGAGCCGTCTCCCCAGGCTAGATAGGCAACGAGGGCTTCAGGAACGGCGACAGTTGACCGCATGGAAAGGGCCAATTCGCCGGAATCACCAGCAATGAGTCCCTCGGTGATGAGAGTGACAAAATCGTTTGGTTTGGCGATCAAGGA
>JBCDGT010000074.1:0-8662 GCA_038750915.1 Bacteroidota bacterium | reverse complement strand
TACCGTAAGACCGTAATCCCCTGGTGCAACCCCCTCTAGGGTAGTACCGGTACTCAGATCACTCCAGGAATAGATAAAGGGGGCTTGCCCTCCAGAGATGTCCGGTACAATACTGCCGGTGGTAGGCATGCCACAAGCCGGTGCTGTGGGCACCAGATTCAGCTGAGGGGCTATACGGAAGGCTACACTGAAGTTACCTTCAACGGAGCAACCATTACCATCCGTAATCACCACGAAGTAATCACCAGCCGAGAGGTTGGTGGCTACATTAGTATTAAGGTTTGGATCATGACTCCAAGCAAAGGTATAAGGACCTAGTCCTTGCTCAACCGTAACTGAAATCTGCCCGGTTCCGTCCATACAGAGGGCATCTTCCACTACGTTCTCAGTGATTACAGGCCCTTCAACATTATCCACTACAAAGGTACCCGTAGCCTGACAGCCCAACTGATCCGTGATGGTTAGGGAGTAACTTCCGGCGGATAAATTGGCCACCTCTGGACCGTTGGCGGTTGGATCATGCACCCAATCGTAAGTCAGTGTTCCAGTACCGCCAATAACTTCCAAACTAATTATGCCATTATTTTCGCTACAACTGGTTGGTGTAATGGTCTCTTCGGTAATTGCTACTGCTATAGAACCTGAAAGCGACTGGGTTACTTCTGTACTACAGCCATTAGCGTCAATGAGGGAAACAGTGTAGGTGCCCTCAGGAAGGTCCGAAGCAATAGGTCCAGTGATGGTTCCATCGTGGCTCCAAGAATAAGTGAAAGGAGCAGTTCCGTTCGTTGGTGCCACCGAAATGCTACCATTGGCTAGGCCACAAGAGGCATCGGTAAAATCAATAACTGATAAGGAAACTTCTCCTTCACCAGCAACAGTAGCCGTCACTACGTCCATGCAGCCATTGGCGTCCGTAACGGTGACTTCATAATCTCCAGAGCTTAAGTTTTCTGCCACCAGGCCAGTAGACACATTATCAGTCCAGGAATACGTCAATGGTTCAGTACCTCCGGTCACTTCCAGGGTCACACTCCCGCTATTAGCAACACATACATTGGGGGTCGTACTGGCAACCGTGAGTACCGGCCCAGCATTGAACACTACTTCTATATCGGTTAATTCAGCAGTACAACCAAAGGCGTCTGTGACCGTAACACCATAGGTGCCACTAAACAGGTTGAAGGCTTCCGGAACACTCAATGAGGCCGTATGCGACCATTCGTACGTATAGTCCTCGGTTCCTCCAGAGGCAGCTACAATAATTGTTCCGGTTCCTTCCGTACAATTTACCGGCGTCAGGCTCACCAACGACAGTACCGGATTAGGGGCCTGATCAATCACTACCGTTAATTCAGTAGTACAACCATTGGCATCCGTCACGGTAACAAAATTATCACCCGCTGCTAAATTATTAGCCGTGGTGCCACTTTCTCCGCTACTCCAACTGATGTTGTAAGGAGCCAGGCCTCCAGCCACCGATATGCTCGCCGAGGCCATCGCCTGCGCGCCACATCCCGCTACTGTCTGGCTTTCTACCGAAATCGTCGGCGAGTCTGCTTGTTCGATAACTACGGTTAACTCCGCCGTGCAGCCGTTGCCGTCCGTGACGGTAACGCCGTTACTGCCAAGGATTAGATCAGAAGCCGTGGGTCCTGTCTCTCCGCTGCTCCAATCGTAAGCATAATTAGGTGTTCCCCCTTCGGCCAGAACGCTAGCAGTGGCACGGCTTTCTGGTAAACACCCAATAGTAGACTGACTAATTAAGTTGAGGATTGGTGCCCCCGCCTGTTCAATAACTACCGTTAGCTCAGCCGTACAGTTATTTCCGTCAGAGACCGTCACCGTATTAGAGCCGGCCACTAAGTTCGAGGCAGTTGCCCCCGTCTCTCCACTACTCCAATTAAAGGCGTAGGGTGGCGTTCCGCCGTCAGCGGCAACGGTAGCGGTTGCGCGGTCGGTTGGGTCGCAGCCAATGATCGTTTGTTGAATTACCGTTAAGGATGGCGAGGGAGCAGTTTCAATAAGGACTTCAAGAGTACTAGGGCACTGATTGGCATCAACCACGGTAACAAAATTCGCGCCTGCAATCAGCAGATTAGCAGTAAGTCCCATTTCCCCGCTGCTCCATTCAATATCGTAAGGCGGCGTGCCACCGATCAACTCTATGGTTGCCGAAGCTCGATCGGCTGGTCCACAACCTACTAAGGTTTGACTCACCAAATTAATTTGGGCCGCGGCAACTTGACTGACTTGGAAGTCTTGTGTTTCACTACAGCCTAAGGCATCTGTGATCGTAACACTGTTTTGCCCTGGCGGCAACATGGTAGCGGTGACCTCCGTCTCTCCATTACTCCACGCAATGGCATAGGGAGGGGTTCCCCCCATAATGCTGGCCGTCGCCGAAGCTATAGCCAAAGTACCACACCCCGCTTCGGTTTGATCGATAATTGTAACTGTAACATCGTCGGCGGCGACAATATCCACCTGTAAATCATCCGTGCAACCCTGATCGTCGGTTACCGTAACGGTATATGCTCCGGGAAGTAGTCCGGTTGCCGTTGCTCCTACGTCTCCGGAGCTCCAATTGTAGGTATAATCGCCCGTTCCACCGCTAGCGGAAACGGTAGCCGTGCCCAAAGTAGCGGTAGTACAACCCGCCACGGTTTGGGAAACCAAGGTTAGCGTCGGGCTCGAAGCCTGCACGATGGTCAGGGCAATTTGATCCGTACAGCCTAAGGCATCCGTCACGGTGACGGAATTAGCACCGGGAGGCAGATTCGTTGCAGTAGCCATGGTTTCTCCGTTACTCCACAAGAAAGTGTAAGGGGCGAGGCCGCTGGATGCAGACACCGTTGCCGTAGCAAACATCATTACCCCGCAACCAGCTTCCGACTGCGATTCCAACGTAAGCACAGGATCTAGCGATTGCTCAATAACTACTTCAAGGATCGTTTCGCAACCTTGAGCATCAGTGACCGTCACGAAGTTAGCGCCAGCAACCAAATCATTGGCGGTCAGCTCAGTAGCTCCAGAGCTCCACAAATAAGAATAGGGGGGAACTCCCTGACTGGCGGAGATCGTTGCTGAAGCGAAGGCAAAGGCTCCACAGCCCGCTACTGTTTGGCTTTCTAGCGTGATTTCGGCTCCTCCAAGCCCACCTACAATGGCAACTCCCTCAAAAGTACATGCCGTTACTTCATCAGTGACAGTGTAAGCGTAATCACCGGCAATTAAGCCTGTCGCTTGGTTTTCGGAGGCCGTCACCCCAGGCTCCCATACGTAGCTGTAAGTCCCGCTACCATTATTGGGGTTGATTGTTGCCGCACCATCCGCAGCACCACAGTTAGCTTCCACAGTAGTGGTGGTTGCCGTTACTCCCTCAATCAATCCAATCGTGACATTTTGAGAGGTGGTACAGCCAAGTTCGTCCGTAACGACAACGGTGTAATCACCGGCATTGGCGTTAGTTAATAGGCTATCCGTTGTTCCTCCTCCAGACCATAGGAAGGAGTAAGCACCTGTACCTCCAACAACGATTACCGCAGCCTCTCCTGTTCCGTCCTCACAACGGGCGTCTACAACCACCGGATTAGTAATCGACAGGGGCACAAAAGCCGGCACCATGATATTGTCGCTATCCGTACAACCATTCGCATCGGTTACTTCAATGGAATAACTTGTCCCCGCTTGTCCCGTGAACGTCCCTAAAGGATCGTAGGTATTACCATCAATAGTAAATGCGTAGGTCGCTGTTCCACCGGTGGCCGTAAGGGAAATAACTGCCTCCCCGGTACATTGATCTACGTTTACCGAAGGAACAATTACCAAGACTTCCGGCTCGGCCACGACAATATCCATTACGGAAGCCGTACACCCACCAGAAATAACTGTTGCAGAATAGGTGCCCTGTGCTAAACCCGTAAATTCATTACTGGCCTGAGCGACACCACCATCCAAACTGTACATTGCACCTGCGGTCGCGCCAGATGCATTTATCGTTATGACACCATCACTTTCGCCGTTACAACTTACTCCTTGGGCATCCGCCGAGGCTGAAATACTGCCCGTAGCCTGAATAACTACCTCCACAGTACTGAGAAGGTCACAGTCGTTGGCATCGGTGATCGTAACCAGATAAGTGTCATCGGTCAGTCCGCTGAAGCTGGTTGAGGTAACGGGAGGTGCTCCATTTAGTGAAATTTGGTAAGGAGCCGTACCACCTTCGATTTCAAGATCAAAGCTACCTGCTTGATTGCAGTCTGGCTGTACTAGGTTAGTCACCGCCACGGTAATCGAATCAGGTCCCTCCACGTAACTATCGACCAAACGGGAACAGCCACTAGCGTCCGTCACCCGAACCGTATACTCAATACTGGCCAGATTACTTCGGGTGGTACTTTCTCCGGCCCCTAAGGTTACGTTAAATGTAGGGTCATCCACCCATTCGATGGTATAGGGAGGAGTGCCCCCTACGGGGGTTAACTCCATTACCCCCGTTTCACTTTCAAGACATGGTCCGGTACCGGTAACCACCGCTTCCAAATCCAGTAAGGTCGCAACTGCCAGAGAATCACTGTGTAAGTAGGAGCAACCAGCAGCATCGATGATCACAAAGTCGTGATAGCCAGCCCCGATTCCACTAACCGTCCTTGCTGCCCCACTAGAAGTAACCCCAGCATAAACAATGGTGTAGGGCGGCACGCCTCCGGCTACCTCTAGGGAAATAGTTCCGTCTTCCGACTCATAGCAACTTTCGTCCGTTTTCGCGGTAGTCATCGCCGATAGTGCAGGTAGGGCTTCGACTTCGAAGAAATCAAAGGCAAAGCAGTTAAAGGTATCCTGAACAACTACGCCATAAAAGTCAGGATCAACATTCTCGAACACCACTGGTTCTCCATCAGAAATGACACGTTCTAATACGTCGGCCTCATTGACCGTCAACTCTACCGTGTAGGGACCGTCACCTCCGGAGAGCGTAACGGTAACTTCTCCGGGGCGGCAACCTACGGGTGCCTGGGTAACCTCCACGGTGAGGCTGAGATCATTGACCGCGAAGGTCTGGCTGAAATTAGTAGAGACGATACACCCATTAGCATCCTGCACGTAAACCGTACCCGCAGCCTCTTCCGGGAACAAGACATTACCGTCCTCGAAGCCCCCTTCGGTCAGGCTGTACTGGTAAGGCTCGACGCCGCCGGACACCGTCACCGTAAGTTCACCACCGGAGCCGTCGCAATTAACGCCTTCCGGCAATTCAGCAACCTCCGTTATGGCCAGTGCTGCTGGCTCAGTAATACCGATGGGGGTGAACATCTCTTCGTTCGACCAAGAGCCGGGTAGTTCGACCCGACAGAGTGAATTGTTTTTACCCGCCTGTTTGGCGACGTTGGGGCCGCCGGGGCCAGAGTCCGAGCCGGTGAAGGCGGAACCTGGTGGTAGCTGGTTGTCGACAATGTAGACGCCATAACCGGCATCCAATGCGGAGGAGGGAGCCAGCCCCGTGAAGGTGTAAGTTCCCGAGGAGGCTTCCAGGCCTTCGGCAAAGGCCACGACGGTGGGGTCATTCGCAACGGTAAACTCTACCAGGCCAATGGTGTAAAAAGGGGTTCCGCCAGAGTAGCTCACCGTGATGGTGCCATCATTGGCGCCAAAACAGGAAACATTCGTTACTGCATCAATGGTCAAGTCCAATACTGCGGGTTCATTAAACTCCGCCTCGGTAATGGATAAGGTATTGGACGGACAGCCGTTGAAATCCTGAATAATCACATCGTAGTCTCCAGCGAGCACATCCATGAAGAGGATAACTTCGTCAGAACATTCCGGATCTACGAGGGTGACGCGGTCCGGGGACACAAAGGTTGTCCCTCCATCGAGCGAAACCGTAAAGTAGTTACTTGCCGCAGGTTCTTCTTCCCCCGAGAACACGCATACGAAGCGGCCCGTCACCGTAAACTGCAGCACGGTTTCATTGCCGTTACAAAGAATTGGGTCAGTACTCAAATCTGCAATGACTAGGTTATCAGGTTCAGGAACGACGATCTCCCGCATTTCCTCACAACCGTCGGCATCCCTTACCGAGGCAGTGTAGGTTCCAGCAGCGAGGTTATCGAAAAATACCTGGCTACCATATACGTCGTTGATTTCAATAATTTTAAATTCCAGTGGTGCTACTCCACCGAAACCAGACAGCTCGATGGTGCCGTCGCCCCCTCCCGTACAGGTTACGGTAGTCGTCAGGCCGAAGACGTTGAGGCCTGGAGGGGAATCGAGGAATTCGAAGCGGCTTGCTACACACCCACGGGAGTCCGTAACGATCACCTCATGATTGCCCCCCATTAAACCAGGGAAAGTGTAGACTGGGTCCGCCTGGGTAATGGGATCAGGACCGGGGATAATCTGAAAAGTATACGGCCCCACCCCACTGGAAACCGTAGCGGTAAGGGAGCCAGAAGAAGCCATACAGGCGGTGGGTACCACCGGATTGCCTACAGCCACAGAAATCCGGGTAGGGTTCTCGGTGACGTTTACTTCCTCAAAATAGGTACACCCGGTATTCAGGCGGGTAAACACAAAGCCATGGGTGCCGTCTTCCACATTAAAAAAGCCGGATGCTCCGGGGCTGAGGCTAATCGTTTGTCCGCCTGGGAAGGTCTGCACGCGGTAGTCCCCCTCCCCAGTTGGGGCCGTCACCTGTACGGGTACCGTACCGTCCGTACAGGCAATATCGAACGTGGCATCCTGACTCAGTACGGCAACCGTTCCGTTAGCTGGTGCCGGGACGGGATTGACCGTAATGGTACCACTGGTAGCCGTACAGCCATTGCTGGCGGTGAGTAGAACGGTATAATCGCCAGGATTCAGGTTGGGGAAATTGAGATTACTGGAACTGGTAAAGGAGGGAGACTGATCCACAATATTATCCGTCCCCGCTTCGAACAAGGTGTACTGAATAGTACCAGCCCCATTACGATTAGCATTCACCAAAATACTGCCCGTAGAGCCACCGCAGGAAGGAGAGGTTGCGCTGAGATTGGCCACAATTGGTGAGTTGAGCACTGGGACGGAAATGTTAGAACGAGAGGAGGTACATTCCCCGATTACCCCGCCCGTTCCCGGAGTGAGAACCGTCACGTTTATCCGGTAGGTACCACTCGGCAATCCGTCAAAAATGTGGGTATCCGAGTCTGCTACTTCTACAGTACTGCCAAAGGCCTGGTAGCTATTATTAACCAAGCGTTGCACCGACAGACGCACATTTACCCCTGCCCCTAATTCTTCCCCCAAATAAGTAAGGCTCCCGCCCGTAGTCCCGACGCAAGCTCCTTGTGTCGATACGGGAACACTACCCGCAAAGGATTCCGCAATGGTAATGTTGCTAAGGTCCAGCGCGGTATAGTCATCATCTTCCCCCAAACAACCATTCGTAGAGACGGAGGCCACCTGGTAGCTAGAATTGGCCAATTGGTTTGCGTTAACGTCGATGTAGGACCGGCTACCCTGGTATACCCCGAACCAGTTACCATTCCCGATCCGCCGCTCGAAGCGGTAGCGTCCCCCTTCGAAGCCAGAACCGCGATTGGCCGTAAGGCGAATCGAGGAATCATCACAAACGACATTGGCGGCATTGGAGGTCAGGCTCACGATCGGGTCCACTAAATCGTACCGAAAGCGGACGGTATAGCCATAGCGGTTATTATCAATACCAATAGACTCAGTGCTCCACTCTCCTGCATCTACCGAAAAAATGCTGTAAGTAAAAGTAGTCCTCCAACGGTCATCGTCGTCGTTTTGGAAAATATTACCATTGCCATTGTAGTCACACGACCCTCCCCGGTCATCTTCCCAGTTATCCAGGTTGAGGATAAACACAATATCCTTACATAAATCCAGTGCACCCTGCAGGCCATTCCCGGAGGGAAGGGGAATAGTTTCGTCAATTAATACTTCGGTGCGGTTGAAGGTTTGTGAATTTTTGCTCCCATTACTCTTATGATAACAACCATTATCCAGAGCCCGTAAGATGCCATCTACACTCACCGTCCCATTCCATTTCCAGGTTATATCTGGCCCCCGGTGGTCACTTTTGCGATAGTTGGACTTGAACTGAGTGATTTCTGCACGCAGACGAATAGACTGTGCCTCCAAACACTGGCTTCCTAAAAAGCAAAAGCAAAGAATGACGAGTCTTAAAATGGTAGGACGATGTGACATAACAGGCGTATTCGGATGGGGAGGAATGATAGTACTGCTAGTATTTGACGATTTCAGGTGCCGACAAGGGGGAAGCAGCCCCATTAACGTACACGGCCTTGATCTGATATTGGTAATTGGTATTCATTTTTAGGGGGCCTTCATCTAAGTATCGAAAAGTGGGTTTTTTTCTCCCTTCGACTACCGGAGGGGAAGTAACTCTGGCAATCGAAACTGGATTGTCCCCTTCAAGCCCTCTCCATACTTCAAAGTATTTAAGGTCTCCTTCTTCGGGCGTGTAAGACCAACGCAAGCCTATGGTTTTTGCCCTACGGTCAACGGTGGCGGTAATACCTTCCACTTTTTTACGAATGAAGTCTTCCAGAATATTCCCTTCCATCACCTTGGAGATAGACTGCAGTCCGGAAAGATCCGTAGCCACCATCCGGTACTCAAATTTTGCCCC
>JBCDGT010000073.1:0-8714 GCA_038750915.1 Bacteroidota bacterium | reverse complement strand
GTAAAGTACGGGGTCAATACCTGCCCGGAACTGTACCCCCTGGTGTTGGCTGGGAAGAAAGGCGGACCCCCAGGAGCGTGGATAAAGTGGCTGCGCCCCACCGTTGGAGCCCTGGCTAAGCAAAACGACAAAGGCAGGGAAGTTTTCGTTCAAAGACCCCAAGCCGTAACTGGCCCAGGCCCCCATGCTCGGACGGCCGGGAAACTGGCTGCCGGTTTGCAGAAACATTACCGCCGGATCGTGATTGATCGCTTCGGTGTACATACTCTGCACCCAACAAATGTCATCGGCTACTTGGCTGAGGTATGGCAGGCGGTCGGATAGCCACTTGCCGGATTGCCCGTATTGTTTGAAGTCGAAAACTGATCCGGCTAACGGGAAAGAACCCTGACCCGCAGTCATCCCAGTCAGTCGCTGTCCCTGTTGGACACTAGCGGGCAACTCCTCGCCGTGCATTTTGCGCAGCATGGGTTTGTAATCGAAAAGATCCTGTTGACTAGGGGCTCCGGACTGGAAAAGATAAATAATTCGCTTAGCCCGTGGGACAATGCTTCCTAGTTCGAGGCCTTGCACCTGCGCCCGCGTCCCCACTGGATTAGCACGGAGTGGGTTTATTAATCCCGCTAAACTTAGGGCACCCATGCCCATTCCGAATTTATTCAGGAAGTCACGCCGGGAATGGATTTTTTGGTAGTCGTTGCAGTGCATTTTAGATTTGCTAATTTTCAGGTTGTCATTTTCTCATCGGTTGCATCTTACGGCCTGGCGGAGCCGGACGGAAGTTCATCCGATGTGTAAAATAAGGAATGAAGAGTAAGGTGATGAAATCCCAATCAGCGTTTAACGTAGGCTTCATCGAAGCTGAACAACACGTTCCCCACACTCGCCAGGGCTGCGGTTTTTAGGGGGTCGAGTGACTCTAATACGGGATATTCGCCAACGGTAAGTAAAGAATCTGCAGCTGAAGGCGATTCCTGGAAACGAGAAAACTCTTCTTCGAACAAGTCCCGTAACACCGCCACTTCTTTTTCTTTGGCTTTACGGCCGGCTACTAGACGGAAAGCGAGGGCAAGCTGTTCCTCCACGCTTTCTTTTTCCAGTTGGACGCGTTGGGCTAATACACGGGCTGTTTCCACGAATTGCGGGTCGTTCAACAGGTTTAGTGCCTGGAGTGGCGTATTGGTGGTAGATCGTTTGACCAAGCAAACATCCCGGCCAGTAGCGTCGAAGTTTGTGAGAAAGGGTGGGGGGGCCGTACGCTTGATGAAGGTGTACATGCTGCGGCGGTAGAGCTTCTCGCCTGAGTCCGCTTGGTAAGTCAGCAACATTTGGCTGAAATTATTTGCCTGAATCCATAAACCTGGAGGTTGGTAAGGGCGAACACTTGGACCCCCAACTTTGGCGACTAATAAACCACTTGCGGCCAGAGCGTTATCTCGGATCATTTCGGCGGGTAGTCGATAGGAAGGCCCACGAGCTAATAAGGCATTTTCTGGATCGGTTTCCCTTTGTTGTTCCGTAGCGGTGCTGTTCCTTCGGTAGGCTTCGGAGAGCACCATTTGCCTGATCAGGGCTCGAACATCCCAACCTCTTTCGCGAAAGCTGATCGCAAGGTGATCGAGTAAGGCTGGGTGAGAGGGAAGGGCACCCTGGCTACCAAAATCGTGGGGTGTTTTCACAATGCCCTGCCCGAAGATGAGCTGCCAGTACCGGTTGACCGCCACCCTGGCCGTCAAGGGGTTGTCGGCTAGGAACATCCATTGGGCAAGACCTAAGCGGTCTTTGGGAAGATCCTCCGGAAACGGAAGTACCCCCTTTGGGGTGGTAGGAAAGACTTGTTCCCTGGGTGCATCGTATGCTCCACGATCCAGGACGAAGGTGGGGCGTGGACGGTTCATTTCCTCACTGACCATCAGGCGTTGGAGGGTGTCCTGAATAGCCAACTGTTTAGCTTTGACTGCGCGGTATTCCGCAAGTTTTTGCTGGTATCGGGGATCCGTTAGCCGCATATGGTCTTTGGCTACTGCCTGGTCGACCACGACATCCGCCTGGGCCAATCGGGCAACTTCCAGCGGGGTAAGTGAGCGATTAAACAGCTTGAGGTCATCCATCCAGCCGAGGAAAATGCCATTTTCACCAGTAAAGTTTCGGTAGGCTTGACCTACCCGCAGTTTGCGAGCTTTCACCTTCATCCATTTCGCGTGGTTGAGGGGGTAGCTCTCTCCCCGTAAATTATCAAGTACTGTCTGCTGGTCGGGGGATTTACCGTTTACGTAAATTTTTAGGCCAGCGGCCGTGCCACTGCCGTCGTAGGTATAGGCTACTTGGTACCAAGTGTTGAGCTTTAGGCTATCAAGGGATCGAACGTGAAGAGCATCATCGGGCATGATCTTGATCATCCGCACGTTGAGTCGGTTCTCTTCATCAAGGTAAAACTCCGAGCCTTGCCAAGCTTGATTTTTTGCGCCGGCGTTACCAAGGATGGTTTGCGTAAGGGTGGAGTCTCGTTTAGTGGTTTTAAGGAATAGGCTAACCGAGAAGGGTTCGGTAGCGGTTCGTGCGCCAATGGGCTCATCAAAAAAAAGATCGTCGAAGGCATGGTCGAACGCCAACACCTTACCTCTTTTGGTATCTTCGGTGAGGGTGAAGCCACCAGTGGCCCAGGCGTATTGGTCTACGCGGAAGCCGTTACCGTCCTTACTTTTTTTGATCTTGTCTCCGGGGAGCTGATAATCTGGCTGGGGTGGTTTTACTTTTTCTTGCGCCAAAAACCGGGCAAGATCTTCGGAGTTGATAGCTACTGCCGCTCGTTCTTGTTCGAGGGCCGTTAATTGTTCCTCGAATTCACTGAGTTGTTGGCGCGTCTCTTGGTCGGAGAGTAGTATATAAGGACCATAGTTGCCGTCGTCCCCAGTCATGCCCAACTCGTTGAAATTATTAAAGAAGGCCGAAAAACCATAATACTCCGCTTGACTTAGGGGATCAAATTTATGGTCGTGGCAGCGGCTACAATCCATAGTCAGGCCAAGTAGTCCGGTGGCAACGGTATTTACCCGATCGAAGACATAGGTTAGTCGCATTTCTTCGCCAATGACGCCACCTTCGGCCGTCATGGGGTGCATTCGGTTAAAGGCAGAGGCAATTAGTTGTTCTTGCTTGCTCTCTGGTAACAGGTCGCCGGCCACTTGCTCGCGGACGAATTCATCAAAGGGCTTATTGTCTTTAAAAGCTTGGATGACCCAATCGCGATAAGGCCAGGCGAGGCGCCAGCCATCGGCGTGCATACCGTGGCTATCGGCATAACGGGCCAGATCGAGCCATTCCATCGTGAGGCGCTCGGCGTGGGCATCGGTGGTAAGTAGGGTGTCGACGATAGTCGCGTAGGCCTCGTCGGATGGGTTGGCCAGCCAGCTGTCCGTAGCTTCCGGGCTGGGGGGTAGGCCCGTCAGATCGAGGTAGAGGCGGCGAAGCAATCGTTCATTATCCGCCCGGTCGTTGGCGGGCAAACCTTCTTGTCGGAGCCGCTCATTGATAAAGTGGTCGATACTATTTGCGGCAGGGTATCCAATTGGATTGGGCGCGGCCGCAGGTGCAGAGATTGGTAAAAAGGCCCAGTGTTCTTTCCATTCTGCTCCTTGTGCTACCCACTTGGCGATAAGGGCAATTTCCTTGGCGCTCACGGTCATCTTGCTTTCTGGTACTGGCATTACCAGCTCCGGATCATCGCTGATCATTCTCGCAATGGCCTCACTTGCACCAGGTTTTCCGGGAACAAAGGCGCGCGTACCCGATTCCAAGCTTGCAAAAGCACCTGCTTCCGTATCCAGACGTAACCCCGCCTGTCGAGATTCCTCGTCGGGGCCGTGGCAGCTCCAACACCGATCACTAAGTATGGGCCGAATGTGCTGGTTGAAGTCTACCCGATCGGGAAGCTTTTTGTAAGCCTGCTCTACTTCCGCGGGCATATCAGCACCGCAAGCTAGTACCACACTTGCTAAAATGGATAGTAATAAGTAGCGAAAAAGGGGCATGATTGTAGACATCTCTTTTGGAGTGTCTAAGATAGCGCGGGTTTTATTGGCTTTACCCCACATGGATGTTACAAATTAATAATCCTCTACCACGAATCACTTACTGCCCGTATCCTTCCCTTATCTTTGGTCATCATGCGAAAATTATTCTATTTGATAGGCTTCCTGGTGGTGGCTTATCTCGGCATTACCTACTTCTTTAGTACCCTTATCCTGCATACCCCCGATCGAGACTTGGCTACCGTTTACCAGATGAACGAAGATCGCTGGAACCTAGATTTGGATAGCCTGCTTCAAACCTTACCACCGAAACAGGAAGTCTCCTTCACCAGCCCTCTCGATGGGATTACCCTTAAAGGCTGGCTTTTCCAACCGGATAGTTCTGATTGTGGCGTAGTTATGGCGCACGGTTACAGCGTTAACCGGGCGAATATGCTGAAGTATGCCCCCATTTTTACCGATTCTACCTGTAGCTGCGCCATGCTACTCTACGATCACCGTGGTCACGGTGCCTCTGATGAAGCCTACGGTAGTGGTGGATACCACGAAGCAACCGACTTAATGGCTGCGACGGAGATACTGATCAAAGCGACTGGGCTCCCTATGGACCGTATTGGTTGGTACGGAGAAAGCTGGGGCGGTTCGACCGTTATTCTTGCGGCCGCAAGAGCGGAAAAGAAACCCGCCTGGATTGTTGCGGAAAGTCCTTTCTCGGATTGGGAAACGGCCGTTACCGAACGCGGTTATAAAGACTACGGCCAGGGCTTACGACTACTGACCCCCGGCGCTTTTGCCTGGACCAGCTGGCGGGCGGACGTCTCCTTCAGCGACGTGAGCCCTGAAAAGGCTGCCGCACAACTTGAAGTTCCGCTCTTACTTTTTCACTCCCGTGCTGATACACTGACTGGCCCAGGGCAATCGGATTTGATTGCAGCTGCTACTAAACCAGCGTTGCTTACCTATTATCCCCTAGAATGGGGAGCTTGGCACGCACACAACATCATTTGGCGTCGGGAAGAGTACACTGAAATGGTGCATCGGTTTTTGGGCGGGTGGTGTAATGGAGAATAAATTGGTAGTGAGATTCTCTCATTCGTTCATTCACTCATTCAATTACTCCAACCCTGCACCTGCGCCCGCGCCCGCGAAAGGTCAACCTACTTCTTACTTACTCGTTATTTCCACTATGAGAACACTACGACTATTACCACTTTGCTTAGCCGTTTTACTATGTGCCTGTGATTCCACCCCACCAACGACTACGGATCATCGGGAGGCAGCAAATGGTGGCCCCAAGACTTTGGAAATAACTCCGGTTACTATTGATCTTACCGATGCGGCCAACCCCGCTGCCCCTGGTTTCGATCTGGCGGGCTCCGACAAAAAGGCTATCCTGGTAGCGGATAGTATTGTCAAGCACCACGGCGGTAGAGCGGCTTACGACGCCGCCCGTTTTTTTCGTTGGGACTTTTTCGGTGCGCGTACCCTTACTTGGGACAAACAGGAAAGTCGGGTACGAATCGATGTGCCAAAGCAAAACATGGTCTATCTGTTAAACTATGGCGGTAAGGAACTGACCGGCCGCGTACGCCAAAAGGGGGACGAGATCGTACAGCCAGATAGTCTCGCCAAATACCTCCAACGGGCCAACTCGATGTTAATTAATGATAGCTACTGGCTGGTGCACCAATTTAAATTAAAGGATAGCGGTGTTACCCTTAAATACGTCGGTGAGGTCCGTACTGACCCCCAAGCCAATCGCCCAAGTCATATCATTGATCTTACCTTCAAAGAAGTAGGCGATACCCCAAATAATCGCTACCGACTTTACGTAGATAAGGTCAATTTCCGTATTAATACCTGGCAGTTTTTCCGCAATGCGGAAGACGAGGCACCCGCCATCGAAACACCCTGGAAAGAGTATCTACCTTATCAAGGCTTGTTGCTTTCTGGCGACCGGGGTGGCCGCTTCCAACTTAACGACATCAGCGTTACGAATACCCTTCCCGAGCGGACTTTCACGGAGTTCTAAAAGCCGATCCGCTTCCGTTGGATGGAAAGTTCCTTGGTGTCAAGTTTGAGGTGCTCTACGTCTCCCTTCAGAATGCGGGTGATTTTTCCTTCTTCTTCCTGTTTGAGCTTCTCGTTGGCGGCACGCCGTAGATCGTGTTGGCGCAGCACATCAATGACGACTTGGCGCACGGTCCGGGCATTACCGAAATAGCTATCCCGATATTTATGCAAGAAGGTTAGATAAGCAGCAAGATGCTTATGAGCAGCCGGGTTGAGTTGTGCGTTCCGTTCGGCAAAGATGGTTTCGGCAATGGCCATCAACTGGCCAGGGTCATAATCTTCAAAGCGCAGGATTTTATCGAAACGACTGCTGAGACCGGGGTTGGCTTTCAGGAAAACCTCCATATTTTCTGGGTAACCTGCTACGCAAACGAAGAACTCCCCGCGTTTGTCCTCCATCCTTTTTAGCAAGGTTTGGATGGCTTCGTCGCCAAAATCTCCCCGCTGACTGCTTTTTTGCGTAAGTGCGTAAGCCTCATCGATGAACAATACGCCGCCAATAGCCTCTTCGACCTTTTTTGCGGTTTTCTCGGCGGTTTGCCCTACATACCCAGCCACCATTCCCTGGCGGTCGGTTTCTACAATGTGGCCTCGCTCCAAGATGCCGAGGGCGTTATAAAGTTTGGCTAGAATGCGGGCTACGGTCGTCTTACCCGTCCCCGGGTTACCGATTAAAACGGTGTGCAAATGGAAGGCATTGAGTACGTCGCGGCCAATCTTTCGGTAATAGCGTACCAGACTGACCAAATCTCGCAACTGGATTTTGATATTCTCCATCCCCACCAACGCGTCGAGCTCAGCCATGCTTTCCGCAAGTAATTCTTCATTGATAGGGATTGCGGGTCGTTGATCCTCCCGTAGGCTTTCAATCCTATTGACGTCGGCTAGCGTAATGGTACTCAGGCTTTCTTCATCAAGCGTTTTGGCAGCTTCTTCGTTTGCCATGATGCGCAAGCCCATCTGTACTTTTGCTTTTTCAATGAGGTCGTGCACGAAACGGGCATTACCGAAGGTCTTATCCCGGCTGCGGAAGGCTTTGATGATTACTTCGTCGATCCTACCTTTAGCGCGCACGGTTAGTTTTACCCCGAGTTGCTCCGCCGCATAATCAGCAATGGTACTCAGTTCCTGGGGCACAAAATCCCGGAAGTCGTAATGGTGCTTAAAACGGGATTTCAAGCCGGTGTTGCTGTCCAAAAACCGTTTCATTTCATCGGGATAGCCAGCGACAATAACGGCGAGGTCTCCGGGACCATTGGACATTTCCTTCACCAGGATTTCCACCACTTCTCGGCCAAAATCCTTACCATCGTCATTGCTGCGGGCCAGAGCGTAGGCTTCATCGATGAAGAGAACACCGCCACGAGCACGATCGATTACCTCCCTGGTTTTCGGGGCCGTCTGGCCAATGTATTCTCCTACGAGATCTACGCGGTCGGCCACTACGGTATGGCCACTAGAAAGTAGTCCCATCTTTCGGTAAAGCTGGCCCATCATTCTAGCCACGGTGGTTTTGCCGGTCCCGGGATTTCCAATGAATACGGAATGAACTTCGATTCCACTATCCATTTCGAAGCCCCGCTTTTGCCTTAGTTGCAAGAACCGAATGTAAACGGCGTGCTCCTGAATTTGGCGCTTTACCTGATGTAAGCCCGTGAGAGCCTGGAGCTTACCCATGATGGTCTCGAAACTCTCCGGTATCTCTTCGGTCTGCGGTGCCAGCACCAACACACTATCCTCACCGGGGGTAAAGACCTGTGGAAATCCGGTAATGGCCTCGTCATCGACCATGAAGGGAATCGTAGCGATAAGCTTGTCTAGGAAAACAATGTCGGCCGTATAGGCGTCAATACGCCATAAGTTGGGGTTGGCGGCTCCCCATCCCGCCGTGATCTTGATGAGCTCCTGGTCTTTCTTTATCTGTTGGAGCCGGATGATCTGCCCCTTTAGATCGCGGGCTCGGTTATGAAACTTGGTGAATAGTTCAAGGTGCCAGTCTTGGCCTGGTTGCAGGTTTTTAAAGACCAGTTCTACGTAGATGTAGCGGGTTTCTTTTACGGAAAACTCCTTTAAGTACACGCGATCGTCTTCTAGGACGTCGTCGTAAGGCCCTTCGTACAGACGGGCACTTTGCAATTCTAAGTATTTCTGTACGGATTCTTTTTCCAACCAGTCCAGATCACCAAGGTCTGCGTGGTCGTCGGTAGCCTCGATGATGTAGAAATATTTACTCCCCACTTTCCGCCCCTCAATGTAGGCTTCCCAGTAGTAGGTCCCTTCTTTCCAAAAAGTCCCCTTTTTTTGGTTGCCCCATCCCTCCCGCAGGTAGATGACGCTATCGAACTTACTTACCTCCCGCTCAATGGTGAGATTACATATCTCCGTACGATTTTGGTCTTCTACACTGAAGCATTTGAGGTCGACCCGTAGGGACCAGTCTTCGAGGTCAAAGTTTTTATTAAATAAGGATAGTTCCGTATAAATGTAAGCCGTTTCAAACCGATCAAAGACTTGCCGATACTTCTTTACGTTCTCCCACAGGTATTCCGTAGAGTTATAAACCTTCAGTTCTTTGAATTTGAAGGGTAGGCGTTCTATTGATTGTTCCTG
>JBCDGT010000072.1:0-8718 GCA_038750915.1 Bacteroidota bacterium | reverse complement strand
CTTTAAGGAAAGCCTGAGTGTACTGCTTATTTCTATCCTGTTCATCTTGCTGGCGGCCAATATGAATATGTCAGAGTTGGAGCTCCTCGTCAAAGACTGGCGGCCAATCGCCCTGTTTTTCTTTGTCGCCCTAATTCTACGTCCCATCAGTGTTTTCCTAAGCACAATGAATGGCAACCTGAGCATTAACGAAAAGCTATTCATTAGTTGGGTAGGCCCAAGGGGGATAGTCGCCGCGGGTATCGCCTCCCTGTTTGGCTTAAAACTTCAGGAGCAGGGCGTTACCGGAGCAGAGTATATTACACCACTGGTCTTCATGATCGTACTTGGCACTGTTTTAATAAATGCTACGACGGCACGCCTAGTCGCACGGCTACTTGGAGTAATCCAAGACAGCTCCAGCGGCGTTCTGATCATTGGGGCTAACAATTTCTCCATCACAATTGCCAGTTACCTGCGCGAGCAAGGCCGGACGGTCTACCTGGTAGACAGCAACGTCCGCAACATCGCCAAAGCGGAAGCGCAAGGCCTCGGCGGCATAGTGGCCAACATTTATAATACCGACCTAGCCGAATCCTACGAACTACTTGATGTAGGTTACCTCCTGGCCTTCACCGGTAGCAACGAGGTAAACCAATACGCCCTGAAGCGCTACAGCGACATTTTTGGAGAAAGGGAAGCCTACCGCCTGATCACGTCGGACGAGTTGAAGGAGCGACAGCAGGTAGAAAACGAACACATCTTCAGCTACACGGATGATTTTATTAACCTTAGTGAAGCACACCGAGAATCTCCCACGATTTACGAGAAGGAAATCCGTAACCAGGAAGAATTCCGCGACCTCATGTCTTTCCTGCAGGCGGAGAAATACATCGTTCCCCTTTTCGTGAAGTACCCCGACGGCTCACTGAATGCCGTGCCAAAAAATGCCGTCTCACAAGAAATTAAGGAGAGTGGCTATTACCTTGTTTGTATGGGTATTCCCCTTCCTGAGCCCTACGCCGAAACGGTAGACGCCATCGTAGAAGAGACCTAGAGTTGCATTTATCCCGACAATAGTAAGATCGTCGCAACGTTTCCTTCCCATGCGCATAATTGCTTTAGTAATTTCCCTTGCTTTCGGGCTTCTCTCCTGCGGAGACGGTGCCATTCCCGTGCCCAAGCCCCGTTCTTATCCTCGGGTCCTTTACCCCGAAAGAGCCTACGAGCGAGTGACTACCGAGTACTGCTCTTTTAGCTTCGAGAAACCCCAGTCTGCCTCCATTCACCGCGAAGAATTATTCTTCGACGAGGTACCACCGGATTCTTGCTGGTTCGACCTTCGTTTTGACGAAGCGCTCAACGGAAGTATTCACTTCTCTTATTATCCGATCGATTCCTACGAAACTTGGGAAGGCTTGCGCGACGAAGCCTTTAAACTTGTAGGTGTACACAATGATCGCGCCAGTACCATCGAGGAAATTACGATTCACCGCGCCGAAGAGGCGGTTCACGGTGTAGCCTTCGACATTGCCGGCCCCGCCGCCAGCCCCTTTCAGTTTTTTCTTACGGATAGTACCAGTAATTTCCTTCGAGGCGCGCTGTATTTTGATACGGAGGTTCGCCCGGATTCGCTAGCGCCCATTATCGAATACGCCAAGGAGGATATTTTCCGCATTGTGGAGAGCCTGCGGTGGGCAGGAGAGTAGGTTGCTGGAAACAGGGTACTAGTGTCTTGTTATTTATCCATCCGCTTTAACCATGGCGGGAGTACTGTTTTCCGCCAGATGAGTGCGAAAATCAGGCCTACAATACCGCCGCCGATGTGGGCGAATCGGGCCGTAGAATCGAAGCTGTAATCCATAATTCCGAGGAAGAGGTCGGCGGCGAAGGTGCCCCCAATGAGGTAGAGGGCAGGAATACCGATTGGGATGAAGAGCAGCTGAATTTTCTCCCAGGGGTAGAACACGGCAAAAGCAGCCATAACGCCGGAAATGGCCCCGGAGGCGCCCACCATGCGGCTATCTTCCTGTAACCAGGCGTATTCTTGCATGATCTGGCGGGCCTCCTTAAAGACCAAAGTTGGGTCTTTAACCATTACCAACTTATTCTCAATTTCACCAACGACAACTTGTAGGCTTCGGTTTTTATAGGAATAGCCTCGGAGATCAAGGCCATCAAAAAAGCGGTTGAAGTTTTGCAGGGAAGGTTCTTCGGTAAAAGCAACTAATACCTCCTGAGAATGGCTCAATTGCCACCATATTTGCCCCGAATGTAAGGCCACGGCACCTGCGGCCGCGCACAAATAAAGGACCAGAAACCGATTCGCTCCCAGGCGCTTCTCCAGCGTGGGGCCGAAGAAGTAGAGGACCAGCATATTAAAGAAAATATGCCCGAGATCCGCGTGCATAAAAAAGTGCGTAACCAATTGATAGGGACTAAACTCATCACTTCCGGGATAGTAGAGTGCAAGCGTCTCGGTTAGAGGTATGGGGAAACCCAACTCTCCTGGTAGTACTACCACCGCAAACATCAGTACGTTGATAATTAATAGATAGCGAACGATGGGGGTAGGAGAAGGGAGCATTTTAGTCTGTTGGTAATTTGGTCCGTTAGTCCTTTGGTCTTTTAGTCCGACGGAAGGGCGGCTTTTTCGTAAAAAGCATAATCAGCACTAGCGTCAGACTGATTTGCAATGTACTAACGGACCAAAAGACCAAAGTACCACATTAGTTCCCCTCAAAACGACGCTCCAACTCATCCAGTTCATATTTCAAGAAGCACTTGCGACCATTAGGAGCGAGCGCAGGCTGTTCGCAGGCGAAAAGTCGGTCGATAAGCGAGCGCATTTCGGTGGCATCTAGAAGTTGACCACGACGGATCGCTGCGCCGCGGGCCAGGGCCTTGGCGAGGCGGGCATGGCCGTCGCTTTCCAGGTCAATATTTTGGCGATACTGGTCGAGCAATTGTTCTAAGAGGGCCTTCTCGTTTTGCTGTCCAGCCAGCTCAGCCGGTACGCCACGAATGATAAAGGAACCGCCACCGAACGCTTCAACGTCAAAGCCGAGTTGTTGGAGGTCGGGCAGAATGGAGGTCATCAGGTCAACGTCAGCGTGGGGCAATTCCAGCGTCTGCGGGAAGAGCGATTGCTGGCTAGTAGCCGGGGTCTCTCGTAAGTTACGCAGGTACTGCTCGAAGAGGATACGCTGGTGGGCGGCGCGCTGATCGATGAGCAGCCAACCAGATTTGATGGGCGAAACAATGTAGCGCTGGTGGAGTTGGTAAGGCGCACGATCTTGTGCCGCCGGTGTAGGAGTCCCCTCCTCTTCCTGGCTCATTCGGCTGGGTAGTAATTCTCCCAACTCAGGGTTGCTGGCTTCGGCATCACCAAAATCGATAAAGGCATTCTCCGGCTTTGGTGTCGCACTGTCTCCCCCCAGGCCTTCGTAAAGCTTCTCCCAGTTGCGGAGGTTACTCGCATGACGAGCAGCTTCGGAGGCTCCTCCAGTGGAAACCTTTGAATTGCCGCTACCTCCGCCGGAAGGCGGTGGCTTGGTGTAGTCATCATTCATCCGGCTGGGTAGTTCAGTGCCTTCATCCGGGATTGGCTGACTGGTATTCGTGATCGAAGTCCGGGAAGGAGAAAAAGGGTTGCCAGCTTCGAAGTCGATACTCGGCATAATGCTCGCCCGGCCTAAGCCGTGGCGGATGGTCGCCTTGAGGTAATTGTAAATTAGGCGTTCGTCTTCGAACTTGATCTCTTGCTTCGTTGGATGTACGTTGACATCGATCCGGGCCGGATTAATTTCCAGGTAAATGACGTAGAAGGGATAGGTGTCCTTCGGCAGGAGGTCATCGTAGGCGCCGACCACGGCGTGATGGAGATAACTGCTCTTAATGAAGCGGTTGTTGATGAAAAAAAACTGCCCCACCTTGCTTTTACGCGCCGCTTCTGGTTTGCCGACGAACCCGCTGATGGAAATTACGTCGGTATCCTCTTCAATCGGGACGAGCAGGTTATCGTACTTACGGCCAAAAATTTGGATGACCCGCTGACGGAGTCGGCCGGCGGGTAGGGCTAGGTCGAGCCGGTCGTTGACGTATAGATCGAAGCGCACCTGGGGATACGCCAGGGCAATCCGAATGAATTCATCCCGAATGTGGCGTAGTTCTACCGAGTCGCTCTTCAGGAAGTTGCGCCGGGCCGGAACGTTGTAAAAGAGATTACGTACGGCAATGCTCGTGCCGGGAGGAGCGGCGACGGGCTCCTGCACCTTCACTTCGCTGCCCTCAACTACCAAGCGCGTGCCGAGATCGTCGGGGGCACGCCGGGTTTTCATTTCCATTTGGGCAACGGCGACAATACTGGCCAGGGCTTCCCCGCGGAAACCCATCGTGCGGAGGGCAAAAAGGTCGTCGGCACTGCGCAGCTTGCTGGTGGCGTGGCGCTCCAACGACATGCGAGCATCCATTTCCGACATGCCACAGCCATTATCTCGTACCTGAATTAGGGTCTTTCCGCTGTCTTTAACTCGCAGCTCAATCTCGTTGGCACCAGCGTCTATGGCGTTTTCTACCAGTTCCTTTACGACACTGGCTGGCCGCTGGATGACTTCTCCTGCGGCAATCTGGTTGGCAATAGCGTCTGGTAATAATTGGACGAGGTTGTCCGTCATGTTCGCACTCCGTAGGTTATATCAGCAAAGTTACAGGGGCTAAGGTACGGAATTAGCCTAGGTTGTGGGCGGTAGGAGGCAACTTGTTAATACCTTTGTCCAATGCTTTACCTCGTACCTACTCCGATTGGTAATCGTGCGGACATGTCGGCCCGCGCCATCGAGACTCTCCAGTCGGTGGAGTTGGTGCTGGCGGAAGATACACGTACCAGTCGGCCGCTACTGTTGCATTACGGGGTAGAGACGCCCCTTCGGGCTTATCACGCACATAATGAGCATAAGGTGGTAGAGCAATTGGTCACCGAACTGAGCGACGGGGCCAACTATGCCCTAATTACCGATGCTGGAACACCCGGAATCAGCGACCCTGGTTTTCTGCTGGTTCGTGCCTGCCGCGTAGCGGGAGTAGAAGTGAGTTGCTTGCCGGGCCCGGCGGCCTTCGTGCCAGCCCTGGCGGCCAGTGGTATTCCCTGCGATCGTTTTCACTTCGAGGGGTTTTTACCTCACAAAAAAGGCCGGCAAACCCGGCTGAAGTACCTGGCTGAATTGCCTCATACTTTTGCGCTTTACGAAAGCCCTCACCGCATCGTAAAACTCCTTGGACAACTGGCAGCGTTTTGCGGCCCGGAGCGAACAGCCTGCGTGGCCCGAGAAATTTCGAAACTCCACGAAGAAATTACCACGGATACCTTAGCTAAACTACAAGCACATTATACCGCTAAGGGAAAGGTGAAGGGGGAAATTGTAGTGGTAGTAGCGGGAAAATAAGCTTGGGCGCTGCCGCAGGTGCCGTAGAATTTAGAATTCTCGACGCAAGGGTTCTTAATACAATCGGTTAGCTTTGCCCGGTCTTAGAAGGTCTTGGCTAATTGAATTTTTCGACTTTCCTACTTTGAACATCTGACTTCAAACTTTCCCATGCTCGCAACCAAAGTTCTTGCCTCTGGCATTACCCACCTCACCGACGCGCGGTACTTCGCCGCCTGGGAAGTTGATTACCTGGCCTTTCCGCTGGGTGGGGAAAATGGCATTAGCTGGGAATACCTGAATGCCCTCCGGGAATGGGTGGAAGGGCCCACCATCGTAGCCGAATTACCGGAAGGTGCCGACGGAGCCGCCTGGGCGGAAGAACTACGGGCACAACAAATTTCCTTAGCCCTTTTACCCTACGCGGCACCCGCGACCGCGCCCTTGTTAGCAAAAGGTATTGGTCTTATTGCTTCCATCGGCGTCGAAGGGTATCATGGAGTGGAAGATATTGCCGATGCACTCAGTGAAGCAACGGCGGAGGCCCAGTTTATCCTTCTTAACTTCGAGCAAGGTGGTATCACTTGGGATGACCTAGCCACTGGCCACCCCTTTGGCCTGGCGGGACTAGATCAATTGCTGGCCACCCGTCCTTGCCTACTACAAATCGACCTAGGAGGAGCTAATCCGAAGGCTTTAAAGGAAGCACATCACTTGGCAGGCTTCGCAGTGCGCGGCAGCAGCGAAGAAAAGGTGGGGTACAAAAGCTTTGACGACCTGGATGACTTATTCGAAGGCCTGGAGGTATTCGAGTAGGGGACTAATCCGAGACCAATTTATACTCCAGTAAATCTTCGAAGCGCACGTACTGTAGGGCCTGTTCGTGAGTAGCCTCCAACTTTACCGGCGGGGCTACGCCCGCCTCAAACGCTTCTCGCCAACGTAAGGCGCAGAGGCACCAGCCATCCCCTGGCTGTAGCCCAGGAAACTGGTATTCCGGCCGTGCGGTCGAAAGGTCATTGCCCCGGCTTTTGGTGAAGGTGAGAAATTCCGCGGTCATGATGGCGCAGACCACATGACGGCCCGTATCAGTGGGCCCAGTATGGCAGTGACCATCGCGATAGTAGCCCGTCATCGGGGCGGTACAACAAGAAATCAGGTTGGTGCCGAGTACATTCTTTGCCATAATGCGGCTGTTTTTACTCGTCAACGGCGGCTGGCCAGCTTAGTTTACTCGGTTACTAATCTTTCTCCCTCCGCGTGCGTTATCCCCCTGATGCCCACCGAAAATCAGCAAAAGAAATTTGACATTCAACTCCTTGGCCGGGTGCTGGCCCTGGCTAAACCCCACGCAGGCGTAGCAGCCTTAGCGGTTGGCCTGGCGGTATTGCTGGCCCCACTGGCCATCGCCCGCCCGCGTCTGATCCAGAAGATGGTCGACGACTATGTCTTCGTTGGGGATATCGATGGGCTGACCTTCTGGGCGATGGTCATTGCCGGTCTGCTGATCGTGGAATCCCTCTGTCGGTATGCCTTCATTTATAGCTCCAATTGGCTGGGGCAATCGGTTATTCGCGACCTACGGGTACGCGTATTCCAACACATCAACAGCCTCCGCCTAAGCTATTTCGATAAAACCCCCATCGGTACCTCTACTACACGGACAATTAACGATATCCAGTCCATTAACAGCATTTTTACGGAAGGGGTCATTACGATCTTGGCGGACTTGCTATCCATCTTTGCCGTACTGGCCGTTATGATCTCTACGAGCTGGCGGCTGACCCTGATCTGCCTAACGACGATGCCCTTCCTGATGCTGGCCAGCTACTTGTTTAAAGAAGCCGTCAAAAAATCATACCAACGGGTACGCACTCAGATTCAGAAAATGAACGCCTTTTTGCAGGAGCGCATCACTGGTATGCGAATCGTACAGATTTTCAACGCTGAAAATCAGGAACGCAATTCCTTTGCCGGCATCAACAAAGAATATCGTAAGGCCAATATTGACGCTATCCTCTATTACGCCATTTTCTTTCCGGTGGTAGACATCATTGCTGCGGCCTCTTTAGCCCTGATGGTTTGGTGGGGTGCCCAAGATGTAGCCCGGGCAGGAGGAGTGACCCTCGGAGCGCTCGTCGCCTTCCCAATTTACATCAACATGTTGTTCCGCCCAATTCGGGTTTTGGCCGACAAGTTCAATACCCTGCAAATGGGACTTGTCGCGGCTGAGCGGGTCTTTGGCGTATTGGATCGTACGGATACTATTGAGAATAAAGGAACCCAAAAACCGAGTAGTCTGAAAGGACACGTAAGTTTTAAAGATGTCTGGTTTGCCTACATCGCCAAGGAATGGATACTGAAAGGCCTTAGCTTCGATCTCAAGGACGGAGACACCCTAGCCATCGTAGGGAGTACGGGTTCGGGTAAAACTACGATTACCAACGTTATTAACCGCTTCTACGAATACCAAAAAGGGGCCATCGAGATTGATGGAGTCGACTTACGTGATTACGATCTCTATGCTCTGCGCAGCCGCATGGCCATGGTATTGCAGGATGTCTTCCTGTTCACCGGTTCCGTGCTGGATAACATCAGCTTGCGGGACCCTGACATCAGTCGAGAGCAGGTGATGGAAGCCGCTAAACTGATTGGAGCGCACGAGTTCATCCAAAAACTGCCAGGAGGATATGACTACGACGTTCAGGAACGTGGCGCAACCCTCAGTATGGGCCAACGACAGCTGATCTCCTTCGTACGGGCACTTGTCTTCGACCCAGATATCCTGATCTTGGACGAGGCGACTTCCAGTGTCGATCCAGAAACAGAAGGGGTGATTCAGCACGCTATTGAGAAGTTGATTGATCGGCGGACGAGCATCGTCATTGCCCATCGTCTTAGCACGATCCGTAATGCCAATAATATTATGGTGTTGGAGAAAGGGGAAATTGTGGAAATGGGACCGCACGACGAGTTAGTAGAGCAAGAAAACGGGCGGTATCGAGAGCTTTACGAAATGCAGTTTTTGGAGATGGCGGAATAATAATGTTATGAACGTTATTAATTTTGGTTATCATTGGGCTTTTGTCGAAATAACCGCTATCACAAATTATGAAGTCGTCTACCTCGTCCATGAAGGACATTTTTAGCAATCTGAAAGGGGACCTTCCCGCTAGTGTTGTTGTCTTCTTTGTTGCCCTTCCTCTCTGTCTAGGAATCGCTCTGGCTAGTATGGACGAGTACCACGTCGACGGCTACCGCGCGGTCGGGTTGGCCCACGGGTTGGTCGCGTTCGGCGCCCCGAACCGGCCCTGGT
>JBCDGT010000071.1:0-8740 GCA_038750915.1 Bacteroidota bacterium | reverse complement strand
CGAACCGGAGCATACTTACGCTAGCGCCGGCACCTATTTGCCCCGGCTTACCGTAACCGACGTAGCCGGTTGCAGTGCGGATACCGTATTCAGTCGCATAATCGTCCACCCTGACCCAGTACCTGCCTTCACCTTCGTCAACAACCGCTTTTGCGCTGGAAACGACAGCTTACGACTGAACGATGCCTCCCTAGGAGCTACCGCTCTGAACTGGGTACTAAATGGTACGGAATACGATGGTACACCACCTACCCTTCCCCTCGTACAAGAAGGCAATGCGTTGGTTCAACTCACTGCTACTAATGCCTTTGGTTGCTCGGCCACCACTTCGGAAGAATACGCCGTTTTACCCAGTCCGCAAGCAAGCCTCGCCTTATCCGCTCCCGAAGCTTGCGACGGGCAGTCCATCACCTTCACCAGTACGGCTACTGGGTCGACTGACTTTTTGTGGTCCTTCGGCGATGCCACGGGCGGTACGGCATCGACCATTCTGCACACCTACGCCACCCCAGGAACTTATTCCGTCAACCTCTTAGCCACCAACCAAAATGGCTGCCCGGATGATCAGCTGGACACCACCATTACCATACACCCTAATCCGGCCGCTGCTTTTACGCTGACGCAGCCAGCTCGCTGCGGTACGCCAACCGTCGTAAGTTTCACCAACGCCTCCACTGGTGCCCTCAGCTACGCCTGGGATTTCGGTGATGGAGCAACTGCGACGAGCCTATCCCCCAACCACGAGTATACCATTTTCGGTCAGTACAATCCACAACTCATCGCTATCTCTAATTTCGGTTGCCGGGATACTACCAGCCAACCTCTTAGTGTTGCCGGTGCGCCGGTGGCGGCCTTCGCCCCGCCTCCGCCACTTGCTTGTGGTCCCTATTCCCTCTCCTTAACGGCGGAAACCACGGATGCCCTACGCTACGAATGGTACCTCGATGATGCCTTCGCTCCTAGCATCGGGCAAAGCTTCGACACGGTGCTTTCCGAACTACGGTCTTATGATCTCCGCCTAATCGCCATTTACGACGACGATTGTCGTGACACCCTTACCCAGACTAATCTATTCACCCTAGAAGCCCGCCCCATCGCCGATTTCGACTTTACCGTAGATGTACTTGCCAATCGCTTAGGGGATGTCCGTTTCACTAGTCGCAGCATCGGCGGAAACGAGCTCTACTGGGACCTGGGCGACGGCACCACCAGCACCGCCTCCGATTTCCTCCACGAATACCGAATCAACCGCGACATCTTCGTCACCCACGCCGCTACCACCCGTTATGACCAAGGTTTGGTGTGTTCGGACACCATCGTCAAGTCCGTCGAACCCGAATGGATTACTCGATTCTTCGTACCTAATGCCGTTTCGCCTGAGTCCGGTCCGCCGGAAGTGCGGGAATGGGGTGCCAAAGGCTTCGGGGTAGCGGAGTACCGACTCGCCGTTTTCAGCCCTTACGGCCAGACCGTTTTTGCCACCTCCGAATTGGAAGACTCTCAGCCCGTAGGGCGCTGGCGAGCAACATTGCCGGGATCTGACGAATTAGTGCTGCAAGGGGCCTACACTTGGCGGGCCACCGTTACTTACGTAGACGGTAGTACGGAAAACTTGGTGGGGACGGTAACGGTGATCCGCTAGTATATCCCAGTACTCACGGTTTCAGCCGTTGGGTTGATAAGGGAAACCCAACGGCTGAAGCCGTGGGTACACAAGATCTACTCGAAAGTAAAACTGTAGCTCAGGCTAATGATCGGGGTTCCGAAAATGGCCAATTTGTAGCTAGCTAAGGGGCTATCCAGAAAGACTTCTTCATCACCATTACCCAGCCGAGGCTGGTAGTAGACATTGATGGCGTTCCGCCTTCCGTAAAGGTTGTAGGCCGTGAGGGTCCATTCGCCTTTCCAGCGCTTTTTGCGCATGCTCATATTGTAGACCGTCCAGCTGAAGTCGAGGCGGTGGTAAGCGGGCATGCGGGCGTTGTTGCGTTCCAGGAAAAGCGGAACCACTAGGTCACCAATTTCTACTACGCCATTGGGTTGGGTAAAGGGTCGGTTACTCTGGGCCACGAGGGTAAAGCCAACGCGATTATTTTTTCCGTCGTCAAAATTCAGACTGCCATTAAAGGTGTGTGGTTGATCAAAGTAGCCGTTGTACCACTCTCCCCGGTTGATGTTAGTAGAGAAGGAATTGCCCTGTACCAGATTTTGTACTCGCGCGTAAGTGTAATTGGCCCGTGCCGTCCACTGTCCCTTAGTTTTCTGAAGTCCTAGTTCAACACCATAAGCCCGTCCTTGGCCCTGCAACAGCTCAGTTTCGACGGACTGATCTAGGAAGAAATCCGCCCCGGGTTTGTATTCCAGGAGGTTCTGGATATCTCGGTAGTATCCCTCCAGGCTGATCTCATACCCACCATTTCCGGGCAGCACAGCGTACAAGCCGCCACTAATGAGCCCTGCCCGCTGGGGCTGTAGGAATTTATCCGAAAGCTTCCAACGGCTAGTAGGTAAAGGCGTAGTGGAATTATAGATGTTCTGCAAGTACTGCCGCGTGAGGGCATAGGCCGCCTTGAAGCGCAGGCGATCGGTGAGTTTTACACTCAAGCCCAGTCGGGGCTCGAAGCCACTGTAGGTCTGCAACGACTCTCCAGCACCAAATTCTTCGGAGCCAATGAGTTGTTCCTCCCGAATTTCTTCACCTGGGGCATAGGTTCGTACCGTACCTGGGCCCAGTTGGCGAAACTGAGTGTATCGCAGTCCTGCAGAGAGCGTAGCAACATCCCCGATGTTCCATTCGTCCTCTACGTAAAAGCTCACCTCTAGGCCCTGCTCGGTATCGAGTTGCTGAAAGCCTACCGCATTGGAAGTGCCGGGATTGAGTTGGCCTGGCTTTAGGTCGTACCGGATCAATTGCCCCCCGAACGACAACTGGTGCTGCCCTACTCGATAATCAAGGGTGCTGCGCAACTCCGTTTGGCGGATACCAGACTGAAATTCAATTACATTATCCGATTCCAGTTCCGGGAAAAGTAGCTTAGGGACATGATCAGCCCGGATAACTTTGGTGACTAGGTTAGCGCGTTCCCCCAGCACCCGCAGCCATTCCGCCGTACCATTCAAGGTTTGGTAGGCGTACTGGTTGTTTTCGGCAATGATACCGCGAAAGGCCGTTAGTAGGTCTAGTTGATAAAAGTCTTGGCTGAAGAATCCGGAGAGGGTAAAGATATTGTTGTCATTGGCCAACCAACGAAGTTTCAGGGTAGCATCACTGAAGCGACTCCGAGTATTTTCCAGCTCTTCGCTGAAGCGCAGGACAAAGTCATTTACCCCCACTCGGCCCGCGGCCAGTACTTGCAGTTTTTTATCGCGCGTAAGGGGTGTTTCAACAGCTAACCTGCTGGAAACCAATCCGATGCCTCCCCGCAGCTTGAACTTTTCGGCGTTGGGGTTGCGATTACGTACGTCCACTACCGAAGAGATGCGGCCGCCGTAGCGAGCGGGAATATTACCGCGGTAGAGGTTGATATTCTCAACGGCATCCGGGGTAAAGACGGAGAAAATACCAAAGAGGTGGGTGGGCGTAAAAATGGGTGCATCATCCAGCAGCAGCAAGTTCTGATCGAGGGTACCACCGCGCACACTAAGGCCATTACTGGCTTCGCCGGCGGAGCTAACGCCAGAAGTGAGTTGTAGGCCTTTGAAGACATCAAATTCCCCCAGGGCGAGCGGTAAAAGCTTGATTTCCTCGATGTTGAGTTGTTCCACCCCCATCAGCGCCCGAGTCATTCTTAATTGAGCATCATCGGTAGTCACCGTTACCGTATTTAGGGTTTGGGCGGCGGGGCGCAGGTGCAGACTGAGTTCTTTAGGAGCCGTGAGTTCGAAGGCAAGGGTATCACTGGCGTAGCCAATTAGAGAGGCTACTACCTGATACTGACCAGGAGCAAGGCGGGTTTCCCAGCGGCCGCTGTCGTCCGTCGTTCCACCAGTTGTCGTTCCGGCGATTTGTAAATTGGCGAAGCCCAAGCGAGCACCGGATTCGGCATCATCGACCGATACTTTGAGTAAGTAAGTTTGCTGACCGCTCAGGGTAGCAACCATTAGAAGCAATAGAGCACAGAGGAAGGAATAGCGAATTGGTCTCATGGGTAATCGGGGGGTGCTAACCTCCCCAGCCGGCGGGTGGATTAGGAGTACGGTCTCTACTTTCAGTGCAGGGCGCGCGAGGCGGGCAGCCAATGGGTGGCGGACAATCCACCAGGGGCGGTTCCTCTACGGGGGTGGCTTGGTTGGGTAATGGGCTTCCTTCAATGTCCCGACGGTCGAAATACAAGCGCTTGGTAGCAACCGAGATGGCGCTTACGTAACCGAGGACCAGCGTGGGCACTTCGCTATTCTCTCCTACCGTAGCTAAATTACCGTTCAGCGCCGTGGGAATCGTGGCGTTCAAGCCACCACCATCTTCGGATAACTCCCGGAGAACCCGAATGAAGTCGTGCGCACTACGAGAAATATTGAACAATTGGGCTTCGAACAATAAGCCGCCGGTTTCCCGAACGTGGTCCAAGCGGGCAACGGGTAAGTTGGCTATAGTACCGCCGTCCCCAAACTGATCACTAATGATGGCATTTTCGTCTCCGAATCGAATACCATAGCAAGTAGCGGCGCATTCATAATCCCAGGTAGCCATATTACGATCGTCAGGGATACAGACGCCATCGCGCCAAAGCCCTCGCTCACAACTAGCGCAAACCCTGGTCTCTTCCCAATACCGGTATTTAACCTGGTAGTAATTTTCTTGGCCAGCAGGGTCGGTGAAATCAATCGAAAACTGGAATGCTGGGACCCAGCGAGATAGGGCGGACCGAAAATAACTTCGCTGCTCAAAAACCATATCCACCTCATCAATGGAAACAGGAGTGAGTATTTCTTCCGGCTCGGATTCCATCATTAAGCCATCCGCCGTAGTGATGCGTAGGAAGTAGCGCTTACCTTCTTCGGCGGCAAAACTTAAGGGAGGGAGGTACAATTGTGGATCGAGAGAATCGCGTAGCCACTGGACCTCCTGGCCTTCTTCGTTGACGGATGCTACAGATAAGCCCTCCTGGGTCAACAATAAGAATCGACCATCACGGAATTCACTACGTGTTACTCGCACTTGACTAAGACCTCGTTGGTTAACGATGGCCCCTTCCACCAAGTAAAAACCGCTCTCCGGCTGGAAGACTGGTACTACTGGATCCGTGCAGGTTTGTAACAGCAGGAAAACTAAGAACCAACCAAATTTTCTCATGGCACAACACCTTTAGTATCCAGTTAAAGTAAAAGAAAGGTAACTCGACCAGCCCCCAAACGGGGTTATGCTCCTCCTGTATAGTCAAGGTAAGTTGACCAATTAGTTATCTACATGCATTACCTACGTAAAAAACGATGTGGTGCAGTCTTTTACCGTTTACTGCTACCCCTCTCTAAATTTCAAATGCTAAGGGTACAGCACCTGTTTAAATTTTCAACTTCGGCCGTGCATCTCCCTTGCACACCCAATGGCTGAAGCCGTGGGTACGGGTCGCCCACTTTTTGACTTTCACACTTCATACTTCGAACTTCCTACTTTGCCTGGCACCTGCGGACGCGCCAAAAAAGTTACCTTGCTGCTGAAATCAAGTAGTCGATGAAAAACCTTATTCCCATTTTACTTATGGCCACTTTGCTATCAAGCTGCCAAGAAGAACGCCCCGTGTATAACTCCCTGGAAGATTACCCAGTATATGCCTTTAATGATTTAGGGGTTACCTACACCCCGGAACAAACCACCTTTAAGCTGTGGAGCCCCGCAGCGGACGCTGCCCGGTTGCACTTGTTCAAAACGGATGAGCCAACGGAAGCTGCCATCAAGACTATAGACCTTAAGGAGGTGGACGGCGCCTGGGCAGTTACTGAGGCCGGTGACCTGGACGGTACTTATTATACTTTCCAAATCAAACAGAACGGCAACTGGAACGCTGAAGCCACCGACCCTTACGCCCGGGCAGCGGGCACCAATGGACTGCGCGGCCAGGTAATAGACTTGACCGACACCAATCCAGTGGGTTGGGAAAATGACACTCGCCCAGCACTCTCCGCCCCCACAGATGCGGTGATCTACGAGTTGCACGTGCGGGATGTAAGTCTAGATCCACGCTCCGGTATCGAACAAAAAGGTAAGTTTCTAGGCCTTACCGAGCGGGGTACGAGGACCCCACAAGGGGATGCTACGGGCCTAGACCACCTGGTGGAACTAGGCGTCACTCACGTCCACCTATTGCCGAGCTTCGACTACATGAGCGTAGACGAGTCACGCCCCGAAGATCCGCAGTTCAACTGGGGCTACGACCCCCAGAATTACAACGTTCCCGAAGGAAGCTACTCGACAAATCCAGCAGACGGCAAGGTGCGTATCCGGGAGTTTAAGCAAATGGTGCAGGCCCTCCACGCAGCAGGCATTCGAGTAATTATGGATGTAGTGTACAACCATACTGGCCGTTCGGAAGACAGTCATTTTCAGCACCTGATCCCCGATTACTTCTACCGCTTCAACGACGACGGAAGCATGAGCAATGCTAGTGGATGCGGTAATGAAATTGCGAGTGAGCGCCCGATGGTGCGTAAATATATCCGGGAATCCGTTGAATACTGGGCTAAGGAATACCACGTTGATGGGTTCCGGTTTGACTTAATGGCCATCCATGATATTCCTACGATGAATGAGTTAAGCGAATCCTTGCACGCCATCGACCCTAGCATTTTGGTTTACGGTGAAGGTTGGACGGCGGGAAGCAGTCCTCTACCGGACAGCCTTAAAGCCCTAAAACACAACGTGCCGGAGTTAAAAACTATAGCCGCCTTTAGCGATGACCTACGCGACGGTCTAAAGGGCAGTGTCTTCACCCACGAAGAAAAAGGCTTTGTTTCCGGAGCAGAAGGTAAGGACATGAGTATTCGTTTCGGCATCGTCGGTGCTACCCAACATCCCCAAATCACCTACGACAGTGTTAACTATAGCGATGCTCCCTGGGCGCCGGAGCCTAGCCAGTGTGTAAACTACGTTAGCTGCCACGACAACCACACCCTCTGGGACCGGCTCGCCATCAGTAATCCCACCGACGCTCCCAGTAAACGCGAGACCATGCATCGTTTGGCCCTGGGCATCGTACTGACGAGCCAAGGGATTCCTTTCCTACATGCTGGCAGTGAAATGTGTCGAACGAAGAATGGCAACGAAAACAGTTATAATTCCGGGGATGGAGTTAATGCGATTCGCTGGAATAGCAAACGCGCCCACCAAGTGACGTACAACTACATCAAGGACTTGATCTTATTACGCAAAAACCACCCCGCCTTTCGGATGGGTAGCACGGAGTCGCTACAAAAGCACCTCAGCTTCATGGATACTGGCGACAGTCAACTGATTTCCTACCGCCTGAAAAATGCGCCGGGTGACACCTGGCAGGACATCATTGTTGCCCTGAACGGCAGTGAGCAAGCCAAACGGGTAGAACTACCTACAGGAAAATGGACCTTGATCGCTAATGGTCGTTCGGTGGAGCCAACTGGCATCGGTGGTTCGGTTCAGGAATGGACCTACCTAAACGGAACGAGTATGCATATTTTGGTGAAGGAGTAGAGGGACGGTCATGCAGTAGAGACAAGACATGCCTTGTCTCTACTGCATATCTTGCCTTTAACTACCGTCCAAAATTCTGCACCCAGTGATTTGGCATACCACCAATGGTACCAAAATTATAGCTGGCGACGTAGCGCCATTCGGGGGCCAATAAGGTTTCCCGGTGGCCGGGAACTTTGAGGTTCGCATCAACGAGCAGCTCCACCAGGGAGTTACGGGCATTGGCCATGCCGGCCACGAGGTTTTCACTACCGATGATCATGCCATCAGGGCCTTTGGTAGTACCGAGTTTTACCTGGGGGCAAGCGTTCATCGTTCGGCTCCACGGGCCAACGCCAAAGGCATCCGTATGTTGGAACCTACCGGAGTTTTTCAGGTACTGCCCTTGATTTTTAGCTACTTGATACAAGCAAGGGTGAGCCTGTAATTGGCTCAGAGCGGGCGTACTTTGCAGGCGGGTGATGAGGCTGTTGACGTCGCGAGAAGGGTAAGTACGCCCCATGGTTGCTTGGACATCGGCAATGGCTGCTCTAACGTCCGTGACATAAGCACGGGGGTTAGCACGCATCTTATTGATTTCGTCAATCATAGCAGACTCATCCAGGGTCATGTAACCACGATTTACGGAGGCGGAAGTGGCGGGGGCCGGAGATCGGGCGATCAGGTTGGTGTTGCTAAATGTTGTGGGCGCAGGAGCGGGAGCAGCAGCGGTGATACAACTGCACTCCGTTGACCGAACTACCGAACCAGGATTGAGGGCCGTAGCCTCCGATAGGTTATTGAACGCTCGGAATTTTTCTTCGGTGTAGCCATACGTATTAGCGATAGAGGCGACCGTCTCACCAGCGCGAACCGTGTGCCAGTCCCCTGCTTGCTTTTTCGCTTTAGCGGACCAACTTCCCGTTGTAGAGGTATACTGTGCAGGGGTGTCGGGCTCGGGGTTAACCAAAGAAGCGGATACAACTAACTCCTGGCATTCAATCACCCCGGCATTTTTTGCCAGGTTATTCCAGGTACTAAGGTCATCGGTTGTAACCCCGTATTGCTTGGCGATTCGGAAAAGATTTTCCCCCTTTT
>JBCDGT010000070.1:0-8862 GCA_038750915.1 Bacteroidota bacterium | reverse complement strand
GTCAATTTTCTCAGTAAATGAGAAGCCTAACGCCGACGCGAACGACGACTCTTCTTAGGATCTTTACCGAAGCGGTTTTTGGAGCGGCTATTGCCGGTAGAAACGGCGGCATCACCACCCATGGAGATCATGGCACAGCGGAAACCGACGGTACGGCTTGATTTGTCTTCATCCATGAAGCGACGAGTGCCGGGGCTCAGCCAGTAGGCACGGTCGGCCCAGCTGCCACCTTTGTAGACACGGGCTTTATCACTGATCAGCGTATGTTCATTAGTGGCATAGTCAACGGAACTTTGCTCGTCACCGTCAAGGTAGTTGAACACGCGGCCTTTCTTGTAGTTATCGCGTTGAGCGGCTTCGGCGTCAGAAACGTACTCGTACTGAAGGCGGCCAAGACTATCCTTAGGTAGGAGGGAGCCATCAACGGGATCGCGCTTCAACTGGCGGAAGTCGTTACCACGAAAAGAGTTCAAATCGTGGTTTTCGAAGTCGTTCAGGGTTTGGGTGGTAAGCGGACGGTAGAGGTCTTCTACCCATTCGTTTACGTTACCTGCCATGTTATAAAGACCGAAGTCGTTGGGGTAGTTCTCATAAACGGGCGTGGTTACGGAAGAACCATCGTTCGGCTTACCGGCAATACCCATGTAGTCACCACCGCGGCGCTTGTAGTTGGCGTACATCTGGCCTTGGTAGCGGTCATGGCGCTGATACCGCATGCTGGTACCAGACCAAGGGTAGATACGGCGGTCGGTGTAGTTTTCGTCCTTCTCGTTAGCCTGTAGGCCTGGGAGGGCAAGGGCGGCGTATTCCCATTCCGCTTCAGTAGGTAGGCGAAATTCGGGTTGGAGAATGCCATCCTCCATGCGAACCTGACGGTCTCCGCCAGTACGCAGGTCTTTAACTCCTTTACGCACTTCGCCGTTGTATTGACCGGCAAAGTAGGTCTCGGTTACGAATACTTGATCGTCTTTAGGAGCAGAGTTCGGATTAAGGATACCCTTATCAATCAGGATGGCCTCATTTACGCGGTCCGTCCGCCAGCGAGAGAATTCCCGAGCTTGCCGCCAAGAAACACCAACTACGGGGTGGTCTTTAGTGGCGGGGTGGCGCAGGTAGTTCTGCACATAGGGTTCATTGAAAGAGAGCTCGTCCCGCCATACCAAGGTATCTGGTAGCGCATTACGGTATACTTCAGGGTAGGACTCCCCGTAGGCGAGGTTGGTCCAATCTAGGTACAATAAGTAATCCTTATTGCTGATCTCCGTCTGGTCCATAAAGAAGGTTGAGACGGTTACCCGACGAGGAATGTTATCCCAGTCGTAAGGCACGTCTTCCTCGGTGAACCCCATTACGAAGTTACCACCGGGAACCAACACCATATTAGGTGGGGTTTCTTGTCCTTTGTATTCTTGCTTGGTTTCGAAACCACCCCACTTGGAGTCGTTCATCTTCCAGTTAGTAGTCGCGTTACGGTCGTTAGAGCCGCAGGAGGTAAGCAGAACGGCCAAACCGAAGAAGGGCAATGCTTTGAGCCAATATTTCATAAAGCTGAGGTAAACCGAGTTGTTTCCAAATTTTCCGGGGCGCAAATATACGACTTAGGGGATCACTAAGTTAGGGTTAACGCACCACCGGGAAGTTAAACCCCGGAAGGGCCGGGTCTATTGTGCCTTTAAGCGTTAAATTCTCGATAAAGGTGGCTTGTCTTATCCAAGACTAGGATTTACTCGTCCGCTTGTTGATCTCGTCTTGCAGTTTCCGGCGTAACTCCTGTTCGATTTTCAGACGCTCCTTTTTGCTCTTTTCCAATTCGGTAGCTAGCTTTTCTTTGTGGGCATTAACCTCCCGGTGCGCCCCCACGGCAAGGCGCATTCTCGCCAGAGCAAAGAACAGCAGGGCCAACAAACCGATAATGACGGACCACAAAATGGTATTATAAGCCCCCTTGGTAATGCTCATACCCAACAAACTAATGCTGTCTTTTTCATCATTAAGAGAGGAGATGGTTCCTTCCTTTTCGGTTATGGCAGTAGTCTGCTCCTCAATTTTCTTGCCCTGAGCGGAGATGGTACCCTCTAAATTGGCAATTTCAGAGGTATACCCCTGAATGGAATCATTTACGTTGGCAATGAAATTATTCAAAAATTCCTGGCGGACTACTTTAAATTGCTGGTAGCGGTTCGACACTCGGAGCATCTCGTCAAACTGCTGCTGTAAAGAAGCGGAATCCGCCTGACTGGGGTTCCCCGTCTGAGCGTAAGCAGAAAGCGAAATTGTTAGAAAACATAGGGTGACAAAGAAAATGCGCATACCTTAAGGTCAATTTTTCGGGATTGTAGCAGCCGCAAAGATAGAATGGTTTTCCTCGTCGAGCTAGGGTCGGATATTCTTTTTCTAAGCGGCCTCATGCGTTACCTTCCACAAGAGCGTTCTACATTTAAGGGTCAAAGTACAACCGTATGAAGTTTATCCACCTTTTGTTGGCTTTCCTGCTGCTGGCCTGCTGGGTATTTTTTGGTAATTATCCTGGCCCGGGTGGCATACCGGTACCAGCGCTGGGAGAGTTTATCAATCCTGCACAAGGCTTTTGGCAAAATACCGAGGCTGATTTTCGGAATGACCAACAATCGATGAGCTTCGACCATCCCCTTGCCGGAGGAGACATCTACTTCGACGAGCGGGGCGTCCCCCATATTTTCGCCGACAACCTGGAGCAAGCCTGTTTTCTACAAGGCTTGGTGCATGCTTCCGACCGGCTCTGGCAAATGGACATCAGTACCCGGGCAACGGAAGGCCGGCTAAGTGAGGTACTAGGAACGCGTACCCTGAACCGAGATAAAGACCAGGTACGCAAGGGTTACCGCCTAGCGGCCCAACGAACGATTGATACCATGCGCCTCCAGTTTCCGGAGGATTTTCGGTACCTGGAAGCTTACTCCGCCGGCATCAACGCCTGGATCGACCAATTAACCCCTGAAGACTACCCCGTAGAGTACAAGATTCTGGACCATAGTCCCATCCGCTGGAGCCCTTACCGCACCGCCTTACTGATGAAGGGAATGGCCCAATCGCTGAGCAGTCGCCACGCCGACGGCCGAGCGACTAAAACCAAAATAGATTTTGGGGACACCCTCTTCAACACCCTCTACCCGGAACGATATCCTCGGGACAGCCCCATTGTACCCGATGATGGTAGGTACACCCCAACATCAACTTCCACTGCTTTTGCACCTACCATTGCACCTGCGGCTGCGCCTAAATTCTCCAATGCCCCCTTTTCCGATTGGGAGAAGAATGCCGCCGATACCGACTTAGCGGCCTACACCCTAATGCCGCTGCACCCGGACAACGGCTCCAACAACTGGGCCATTAGTGGCCAACGCTCCAATACCGGCCAACCACTGCTGGCCAGCGACCCGCACCTCAGCCTTACCCTTCCAAGTATTTGGAGCGAAGTACAAATACATTATCCCGGTGTAAACGCCCGCGGGGTCGGCCTACCCGGAGCGCCAGGCATCATGATTGGCTTCAACGACCACGTTGCTTACGGGGAAACCAACGTTGGCCATGACGTAACCGACTGGTTTGCCATTGAGTGGACGGACGAGCAACGTACCCATTATCTACTCGATAGTAGTGAAGTGGCCGCAAGGCTAGTACGTGATACCGTCCACATCAAGGGACAAACTTCGGAAGTCCTTACGACTCCCTGGACCATCTTCGGCCCAGTGCCCTACACCGAAGGCGTCTACGCCGATCACGCCATGCGATACCTGGCCCACGATGCTCCGGGTAGTACTCATCGCTCCCATACCATTGTTCAGACTTTTCTCGGTCTGATGGCAGCTACCGATTATGAGGACTACAACAAAGCCCTAAGCGGGTACGTGGACCCCGCCCAGAACTTTGTCTTCGCCGCCGCAGACGGGGATATCGCCATTCGCCCGAACGGTTTTTTCCCACTACGCAATCAGGGGAACGGGCGTTTCTTGCTCAAAGGAGATAAAGCCACCAATAACTGGCGAGGCTACGTTCCCTTTGCGGAACGCCCCCTTCACTACAACCCCGAACGGGGTTTTGTATCCTCCGCCAACCAGCGTACGACTGGCCCCGACTACCCCTACCCTTATTACAGCGGAGGTTTCGAAAAATATCGTGGCCGTTACATCAACCGCCGCCTGGCCAAGGAACCCATCATGAACCAGCGGAAGATGAAAGAATTGCAACTGAGCAGTTATTCCCTCCTGGCCGAGGAGCTTACCCCCCTACTGATTGCCCGGATCAATCGTTCCGCCCTCACGGAAGATGGTACTCACTTATTGCGACTCATCTCGGAGTGGGATTACCGATGTGAGGGCGATAGCCGGGCCGCTACCCTATTCGAAAGATGGCGGCGCAAGGTCTATGGCCTAACTTTCGATGAGATTCCCCGCGATTCGGGCTACCTCTTCCCGGAAGTGTGGAAGTGGAACGACCTGTTAAGAGAAGACCCTGGGAACGACATTTTCGATATCGATAGTACGGAGAATTTCCTGGAAACCGCCGCCACCCTAACCCAGCGAGCTTTCGATGAAATCATAGAAGAGCTTGATGGCGAGCAGCCAGAAACTTGGGCGGAATATCGTAATACCAGGGTGCGACATCTCGGCGCCATCCCGGGTTTTGGTTCCGACCTAATCACCACGGGTGGTGCTCGTTTCGCGCCAAGGGCGCTCAGTAGTGGACACGGAGCGAGTTGGCGCATGGTCGTTGAACTCGGCCCCCAGCCCCGTGCCTGGGGCACCCTGCCCGGTGGCGCCTCGGGAGACCCCGCCAGCCCCTACTACGACAACGGACTCGACGATTGGGAGCAGGGGCGCTACCACGAACTGATCCGCTGGAAGGACACCGAGGAAGCCGCTAGCAAAGCCAGTGGCCACTGGTCGTTACGCTAGAAATGGAATTTTCACCACCTCGGCGGGGAGTTGCTTGCGCCCTAGATCAACCTGGACTTTAGTGCCGGGAGCATGCTGGCCGTAGGTCACGTAGCCTAAGCCAACGGGATAGTCTAACGACGGCGAATGCGTACCGCTGGTAACGGTACCAATGGGGTTACCCTCTGCATCCAGTAAGCCGTGCCCTTGGCGCGGCGCGCGGCGGCCATCGACCTTAAAACCTACCAAACGACGCTGAAGCCCCGCTTCCTTTTGTGCAATTAGGTGATCGCGGCCAACAAAGTCACCAGCCTTGAGTTTCGTAATCCAACCCAGACCCGCTTCTAGTGGGGTGGTCGAATCGTCGATATCGTTTCCGTAAAGACAAAAGCCTTTTTCCAGCCGCAACGTATCCCGGGCACCGAGGCCACAGGGTCGAATCTCTTGCGTTGCCCCAGCAGCTATTACCGCCTCCCAGACCGCTACGGCCTTATCCGCATCAAAGTAAAGTTCAAAGCCGCCAGCTCCCGTGTAGCCGGTAGCAGAGATGATCACGTTTTCTTGACCCGCAAAACTTCCTCGCACGAAGTGGTAATAGGGTATTTGCGCTAAATCCACCTCGGTAAGCGATTGTAAAGCCTCGGTGGCTTTGGGCCCTTGTACCGCTAGTAAGGCCGTGTTTTGGCTGATATCAATCATGGTCGCGCCGAAAGAATTGTGGCTGCTGATCCAGTCCCAGTCTTTCTTGATGTTGCTGGCATTGACGACCAGCATGTAAGCCGGGTGGCCATCGTCTGCTCCCATTACGGGGTTTGCGGGCAGGCGATACACCAAGAGATCATCCACAATACCTCCCTCGGGGCGCGGCAGGCAACTGTATTGAGCCTGGCCAGGGACTAAACGGTCTACGTTATTGCTAGTGACGTACTGCACTAGGTCGCGTGCACCTGGGCCCCGCACGATAAACTCCCCCATGTGGGACACGTCAAAAATGCCGACGCCTTCCCGCACAGCGAAGTGCTCTTCCTTCAGGCTGGTGTAAGTGAGGGGCATTTCGTAGCCGGCAAAGTCGACCAATTTAGCGCCAAGAGCGCGGTGGGTGTCAGTAAGGGGAGTTGTCTGCATGTGTTCGGTAAGTACGCAATGGTTTAGGGCGAGAACGCAGGTGCAAGGTAATGGTTGTTAGAGCAAGGAAATACATTTCGTTGATACATTGGAAGTAGGTTGAACTTTTGCATTGTTTTTATTTCACGCATCGGCTGTATCTTTTCGCCTGACGCAGTCGGTGGAAGGTTTATCCGATGTGTCAGAAAGCAACTAATTCCCATCCCAAAAAAGATCCCCCGCACCAACGTTCTGCACTTCCACCGCAATTCGTACCGGTACACTGGGTACCAAAGCACCATTACCGTAGTCTTCAAAAAATTGGTATTCCAGCACGACGATTCCCGAGCGTAAAGGTTCGGTAGCTACTGTGACCACCTGCTGGTCAGCATTTTCCAAGTTATTGGGCTGGATCAGGGTGGTGCCAGCGTCGATCAACCGCCACTCATGACGAGCGATAGTGGTGCCAGTACCACCCGGAAGGGGCTGTCCGTCAATTTCCAGTAAGAATGGACGGCGATTACAGTGTACTAGATCTGGCGCATTACTGGTTCCGGGGGAACGGAGGTCGAACAAGATGCGGCTAAGGGTGAAGCAGCCAGAAGTAGGGTCTTCGATCCGCACAAAGACAATATCATCCTCGCTCTCTGGGTCATAATTAGCGGGTATTCCGCCCGTCTCACTGAGTGCCGCGGCTTCCGTGATGAAAAAACCAACGTTATAAGGTGCTATCCCGACATTCTGTGCTAGATCGAGATCAATCCCGCTTAGGTTACTTTCCGCTTGGGGGGAGAAAGCATCAAGTAAGTTTACTTCGCCAGACCCCGTTGGTGGTTCAATTACCGCCAGGGTGACCGTAGCGGTAGTCGGTGGCGGTGTGGGGCTGGTAGTTGTTACCGTGAAACGGCAATTATTCTCATTACCACTTTCGTCTCTCACCGTGATGGTTACTTCCACCGCACTGTTCAAGCCATCGATTACCGTTCCTTCGACGGGTGACTGGATCAGCGTGAGCGCCCCAGGGCTACAATTGTCGTCAGGCTGGGCCAGGGCACGATAATCCGGTATGGAGAAAGTACAATCCTCGCCAAAATCAATTACCTGGCTGGGCGGACAGGTCACCGTGGGGTCGCTATTGTCCGTTAGCTGCAGTAGGAATTCACAGTTGGCGGTATTACCGTTACCATCATCCGCAGTAAGAGTAACCAGCTGGCTTTGTACGCCGGCAAAGACTGTTCCAGGTGCTGGCATTTGGGTAATCGTTATGACTTCCGTGAGGGCACAATTGTCCATTACTGCGGCAAGACCGGTGTAATCATCCACTACGACGTTACAAGTAGCATCCGCAAATTGAGTTTGGGTCAATGGACATTCGATGGTCGGGGAGGTATTATCCTCAAGGCTCACCTCGAAGGTGCAGCTGCGGGTATTTCCGTTACCATCACTGGCCGTGAGGGTAACTTCCTGAATACTTTCATGGCCGTAGAGAATGGTGCCTGGAGCAGGATCCTGGCTAACGCGAATTTCTCCACTACTCGTACAATTGTCAGTTACTATTGGCTGGGGACGATAATCGGGCAAGCTCACCATACAGTCAGCATTTACAAAAAGTACCTCATCGTCCGGGCAAACGATCATAGGTGAAATGGTGTCCCGCAGGGTCACCGTCACTAAACACTGACTAGTATTGCCGTTGCCATCATCCGCCAACAAGGTAACCGGGACCTGCGTTCCTGCTCTGGTGAATTCAACGCCACTAGCCGGTTGTTGGCTAATCGTTGGCGTGCCACAATTATCCGTAGCGGAGGTAACGGCCACTAAATCCGGGAGGGCTGCCGTACAAGTAGCGTCAACGTATATGACAGAATCCGCTGGGCAAACCAACACGGGATCAATTACATCATCCAGGGTAATGGTGAAGCGGCAATTTGCCGTATTACCGTTACCGTCATCTGCCGTCAGCGTGACTACGAAGCTATCTCCTTCATTCTGGCCAGTCACCAAGGTACCAGGAGTTGGGTCTTGTCGCACGGCGGTAGTTCCCCTTTCGGTGCAGTTGTCTGTCGTAACGGTACCCCCCGTGTAATCTGGTATCAAGAAGGTGCAGTCAGCTGACAATTCTTCCGTCCGGTCATTAGGGCAAACGATACTAGGCGAGATCGTATCCTGAAGGCTCAGGGTAAAAGTACAGCTGGTGCTATTGCCACTGGCATCCGTCACCCTTAGGGTAATTTCTTGGCTTGCTCCTTGCCCACTGAGCAATGTACCCTCCGGCGGGCTTTGGGTGACCACTAAATCACCCATCTCCGTGCAGTTGTCGTCGATTATGGCTCGATCGGTGTAGTCTTCCAGTACAAAATCACAGCCCTCGTCGGGGTTGGCCACCGTATCTATTGGACAAAGGATACTGGGCGCAATGGTATCAATCAAACTGAGGATAAAGTCGCAACTGACCGAGTTGCCATTGCCATCGTCGGCCGTCAGTACGACCACTTGTTCGGTAAAATCTCCGCTCAATACCGTTCCCGGCAAAGGGGATTGGCGGTACTGAATTTGGTTACCAGTAGCTTCGGTACTCGCCGTTCCGGTTGGCCGGCAGTTATCCGTGGCCGTAGCGGCAGTGCCCGCCCAGTAATCCGGCACCAAGAAAGTACAGTCAGCCGTCAATCCGCCCGTTGTATCCGTGGGAAAGAAGATGATTTCGGGAGCTGTTTGGTCCAGCAGGGTAACCTCAAAAGAGCAAGTAACAAAATTTCCACTGGCATCTTCTGCTCGCAGGGTAATCGTTTCGGTAGTATTGTGCCCACTAATAATGGTTCCAGGAGCGGGTTCCTGGGTGATAATT
>JBCDGT010000069.1:0-8893 GCA_038750915.1 Bacteroidota bacterium | reverse complement strand
GGGCAATATTGTTCCCCACCAACATCGTACTCAAAAAGTCCGCTGGACGATCATACCAATACGCCAAGATTCTGCTCCGCCGCGTTCCCCGCTTTTTTTTTAGTTCCACCCGCAGTTTATTCGCCGAGATGTAGGCGATCTCCGACCCGCTAAACAAAGCAGAGAGTAGGAGAAAAACAATGATGCCAGTGGCGAGGAGCATGGGGGAGAATGGATGGTATTTAGTAGTTAGTAGTTGGTTTTCTGGAATTAGTGGACCTAAGTTACTAAATACCAACCACCAATGACTACTCCGGGCGGTTCAAAGGTATACGACCATCGACCTGGAGAACGGTAGCATTGGTAAAGGTTTGATCGGCTTCGAGGCCATAACCAGTGATGAGGTAATCCGGTTGGCGCAGCACGACAAACTTATTCGTGTAAATGCGTTCAGACTTCTCCTCCCAGTTGAGTTCTTCCGTCTCCAGTCGCTGGAGATCAACCGACTCCCAGACAACACTGTCCCGTACTGTAATTTCATTAGTTCGCCGCCGATACACCCCCCACTTAGCAATCAAGGTAGAGCTCGTATCTTGAAATTCATCGAAGAAGGTGATGTGGAGACCATCAGGAAACTCCTGTCGCTCCTCCTGATTACCAACGAAGTTGTGCATGGTAGGCGCGACGGCGATAACACGGACTTTAGCGGAATCGCTCCAATAAATTTCTACCTCTTTTGCTACTTCCATATTTGTAGCAATACGCTGCTGCTGTAGACGAGCAACGTCTTCGGGGTCATTAACACAAGCCGAAAACAGTAGGAGACTACAGCCAATCAACCAAGTCGACGGGCGGGAAAAACGGCCAGCCGGAGTCATTATAGCTGCGGCTACATTTGATTTATGCCAGGAAATGACGAGCGGCGGCCTGCACCAGGTCCCCGTAACGCTCTGGATCTTCTGGGACCCGGTAATCATTGTACTGATACAGGTAGACAACCAGGATGGTAAAGAGCAATAAGGCAATAAACGCACCAAGGACGACGTAGCCTTTGATTCCGGCAGACTTAATTTCAGACATAAGGTCAGGATAATTTTTTCCAAGGGCAAAGATAGCAGTTTAGTCGTTGGTGATTAGTAATTGGTCGGCGGGATATTTACCAGATTGGCGATAGCCCAAAAGTGTGGCCTAGTCTTAGCCACTAACGACCAATTACTAATCGCTCAACTACCTTCTACAATCCGTATCAGCTCGGTCGTCCTGGATATCAGCACCAGCCCGGAGGGCTGGCAGCAGGCTATTGCTTGCTTGTAGGCGCGTCGTAGTATTGATGGAACTACGGGCACCAGGCAGGTTACCACTGGTGGAGGCCGTAGGCTCGGAAATGGCTTGTACGAGGAATACGCCCGTATTGCCAATGATTGGAGCAGAAAGACTGCCAGTAGCGGTAGCGGCCGCGGCAGCAATCACCTTTGGTTCGCGGCCAATACTCGGCAAGCTGCTTAGGGTGGGATTACTACTTACGGTATCCACCTCAACGTCGAACTGAGCGGCGAGGGCAGCGAGGTCTTTACCTGCGAACTGGCTGGCGAGTTGCTCGCCCTTCTTACGATCACGAACAGTAGGCAGTACGGCTTCCTTCACCGCTGCTACCGGAGCAAGCCCTTCAGGGACCACGTCCTCTACGGCAGCCAGAACGTAGTTGTTTTCGTAGTAAAGTTGTGGGTCGGTAAAGGTGTATACGACCCCACTGACGTCACCTTTATCGGCGGAAAAAGCCCAGCACATCATATCTTTTACTTCCTGACCTGTGCCCAAATCCGCCAGGGTATAATTACTGATCTGGAGTGGGTTGGTTGTTTTTACTTCGAGGCCAACCGCTTCGGCGGCGCTACGCAAGTCGCCGAGATTATTTTTTCCGTTTAAGAATAACTGCGCTTCGGCGAGCACATTGTCTTCCGTTTCACTGCTGGGGATGATGGGCTCCACGATGTAAGCCACCTTAGCGCGGGGACTGGTACTGCGGCTACGGCTCATCACTTCTACCAAGTGCCAACCGTAGGAGGTCCGCACTTTGTAGAGCTTACCTACGTCACCGGTACGGAAGAGCACGTTATCAAAAGGACGCACAAACTGGCCCGGTGTGACCTTTTCGTATACACCACCATTGGAAGCCGATCCGGGATCTTGGCTAAACTCTTCAGCGAGGGTAGCGAATTTACCCCGGCTGCGCTGCAGCACGTTCATCAGGCTGTCCACAACCCGCTCCGCTTCATCGAATTGATCGGGCGTTTGGGCGTTACGGAGTATGTGACGGGTTCTAGCGCTGTCGGCCATCACTTTACGATCGACCAACTTCAACAACTTCATGGCATTGCCTTCCACGTAAGGGCCGAAAACGGTACCATTATCGATTTGGTTGAGTACGGCGTCGGCGATGATGGGGCTCAGGGAAGCTTCGGCGGCATAGGCCGCATTGTAGCTGCCCCGGTTGGCCAGGGCAAAGAGGCTGTCACCGGACTCCGTAGTTTCTTCTCGCCACTCTTCGGCAATTTTACCCATTTCTTCACGGAGAGCAGCAGAGTCGACAGCCGTTGGCAGTACGGGGAAAGTAACGTAAGTAAGCAAGCGGCTCTCTTCGGGGTTTTCGAAGAGGCTGCGGTTTTCGTCGATGTAGGCCTGAACATCACTGTCCTCTACGGTTACCTCACTATCACTCACCTGGTCAAAAGGTACTTTAACCACGGCTACTTGGCGGCTCTTGATCTGATCGTCAGCGTAAGCCTGCGCCTGCCAGCTAGGGGCGTACATGGCCTTGCTCATCAGAGCGCCCATTTTCTCCTGTAGGCGGGTAGCTTTAATCTCCCGCTGCTGGTATTTCCAAATCGTTTCGATGTTGGGGTTGAGGGTACCGTCTTCGGCGGCATCTTTTAGTGTACCTGCTTCTACGTGCCCTTGAATTTGGGTAAGTAGACCACGGTTGAGTTGGCCGGTATTGGGGTCCGTGAGGTTACGGGTAATTACGGGGCTGGGCGTGGGGCCGAACTGGAGGTCGGTCATTTCCTCTTCCCCTACGGTCAGGCCAATGTTTTGCGCTTCTTGGGTAACGAGTCCTTCATTAACGTAAAACTGCCAGAGGTTATCCCGGTTCTGGTAGGCGTCGCCGCCGGAGTAGGCGCCGCTGAGGGTGCGCTCGAAGTCGGCGCGGTCAATCTCGATCTCACCGATCTTACCCATGGCCTGGGCAACGGGGCCAATCTGACCGTTGGCGCCACTCGTCATCTCCGAGAGCACGAACAGGGCGATACCGCCCCCAATGAAGAGAAGGACGATAATGGGGTTCTTCCGAATCTTACCGATCAATGCCATACTGCAAATGCTTTAACGTGTTCCCGCGTCGCGCGCGGGGCTTTGTTCGTGGTATTATTTGTTGCTTCCCTACCAAAAAAAGGGCCGGACCAATTAACTGTAGGTCCCGGCCAGTGCGCGTAGGGGACGCGAAGATACGACTTTTTAGAAAAGGAGGTTAAGGAACGGTAAGCATTGCTAATTTAATCGCAGCATTCGGGCGCCGGAGCGCAGGTGCAAAGAGCGGTATTGAAGCGAGCAAAATCTCTTCTGCGCTTTCGCTAGTTCAATATTATGTACATTTCATAACTACTTAGGTGGCTAAGAACCGGGCACTCGGAGGAACTAACTACGCTAGCACACTCCGAGGTCCTACGCTTTTCCGTTGCCCCACGCAATGAGATATCCTCGGGGTATCCCTGACGTAAGTCGGCCTCCGGGTGTCCAATAGATATTTAATTTCAAAGTAGTTTATCCATTTCTCCTCCAACATGTTTCTACATGCCAAAGCTACTCCTCTCGCTTATTTGGATCTCCCTGCTCTTAGCCTGTGAGAATGCGCCCAAATCCACCGTTCCCAACACGGACCCAGCGCCCCTTCAACAGGATCAGGAACCACCAACAACCGCGCAAAATACCTCGGTGCCGATACCCTACGATGCCGATGCCCCCGATGTGCATTACCGTCCCAGTTATCACTTCACTCCGCCCGCTGGCTGGATGAATGATCCCAACGGAATGGTTTTCTACGCAGGAGAATATCACCTCTTTTACCAACACTTCCCCGATGGTAACAGGTGGGGTCCGATGCACTGGGGCCACGCCGTAAGCAAGGACATGTTACACTGGGAGCATTTACCGATTGCGCTGTACCCCGACGAACTCGGCTACATATTTAGTGGCAGCGCCGTAGTGGACCAGCATAACACTTCTGGTTTTGGTAAGAACGGGGAACCGCCCTTAGTAGCCATCTACACCTACCACGACATGCAGGCCGATAAAGCTGGAGCGGATGATTTCGAAAGTCAGGCCATCGCCTATTCGACCGACAAAGGACGGACGTGGACCAAATACGCTGGCAATCCCGTCATCCCCAACCAAGGCGTACGAGATTTTCGCGACCCGAAAGTGATCTGGGATACTGCTCACGAGCAATGGGTTATGGTGTTAGCCGCCCAAGATCGGGTGCAATTTTACGCCTCACCAAACCTGAAGGACTGGAGCTACCTAAGTGATTTCGGCAGCAATGCCCACAACCATTCTGGCGTTTGGGAATGCCCTGAGTTATTTCCTCTGCCGGTTGAAGAAACCGGCGAAGATGCCTGGGTGCTGACCGTAAGCATTAACCCCGGAGGCGCTAACGGTGGTAGCGGCACCTTTTACTTTCCCGGCAGCTGGGATGGAAAAACATTCCAGCCCCGGCGTGAGCCTCTCCCCTCGCCTACCGACACGGTGCAATGGGTAGATTACGGTCGTGATAATTACGCCGGGGTCACCTTTGCCAACGCGCCCGACGAGCGGAGGATCTTTATGGGTTGGATGAGCAACTGGAATTACGCCCAGGACGTCCCGACCGAATCCTGGCGCAGCGCCATGACAATACCCCGCGAGCTCAGCCTGCACGCCACGGATTTCGGCACCCGGTTACGGCAACAACCAGTTGCGGAATTGGAAGCCTTACGGCTTAAGGAAATTCCACTTGAGTTCCCCCGTATTCAGGATGGTGTCACCACCATCGACCTGGGCTCGTTAGCAGAGGTAGGTGGCTATGAAATCGACCTGACTATCGACCTTGCTGACAGTGACGCTGAACAACTCTATCTTACCCTCCAAGATGCCAATGGGGATAATTTTTATCGCTTCGGCTACGACCGCGGTCAGGGCGTAACCAATGCTTTTTTCAGCGACCGCCGGCAGGCGGGCAAGCGAGACTTTAGTTCGAAGTTCGCCCCGGAAAAACTCACCGTCGCGCCACGCTGGAGCAATGAAAGCCAGTTGCGCATCCATGCCTTCTTTGATCGCACCTCCGCCGAAGTATTCCTAGATGGCGGCGACCCCGTTCTGACGGATATATTCTTCCCCGAAACGCCCTATACTATGCTCACGCTGGAAAGTTACGGCTCTGCTGGAGAGGGCGCCCTGCCCGGCTGGAGCCTGGTAGAAGGGAGAATTTGGGGACTGCGAGGTAGCAGAGAATGAGAGAATGTGGGAATAATCACACTACTAGACCTTTTTTGCGTCAGCTTCTCTCCAGCGTAGCGGTTTGGAGAGACCGAGAGAGGGAAAAAGCAAAATGTCTAGTACACTAGTGAATAATATTCATTCTCACCTTCTCCCAATCATGCTTAAGCACAAAAAAACCCTCCGGTTATAAATCTTCCGGAGGGCAAAGAATGTGGTATGTCAGAAAGCTTTATCGTAAGGGTTATTGCCGTGACCAACAAGGTACCGTAACTAAATAACCATAATTTTTGCTAGGGATGGCGCAACTCTGGCGCTAGAGAGTGAATAGTAGCTCAAAAGTACCTCTTTCGGAGGAGGGAGCCAAGGAAAAAACCTTAAATTTTACTTAGTCAACCCCATGAATGTGGGGATAAACAACCTAAACCGGTAATAATCAAGGGGTAATAATAATTTAACCTAAAACGAGAACAAGCTCCTTAAATTGCGCAAAAACCTTAAAGTAATATGCGCACGCGTTTAAGTCTGCTCCTCCTCCTATTGGCTTACACCTACGGCCACGCCCAAGAAAAGCTACTTCAGAGTGGGCCCATGCTGGGGTACTGCGAACAACGGGAAGTCATGATTTGGGTTCAAACTAAAGGGACGGCCACCGTACAGGCCCGTTACCAAAATATGGCTGGTGAAGTTTTCGTTACGAAGGCTATAGAAACAGCAGCGGCCACGGCCTTCACCGCTAAACTCATCGCCAACCAAGTGCAGCCTGGCCAGCAGTACACCTACCAAATTTTGCTCGATGGAAAGGCCATTAACTTGCCCTATCCTACCGAATTTACCGCACAGCCTATTTGGCGCTGGCGCCAAGCCCCCCCCGACTTTACCGTAGCACTAGGCAGCTGTACGTACGTTAACGAGCCAGTCTACGACCGACCCGGCGCTGGCTATGGCAGTGAGTACGAGATCTTTACCGCCATCGACGAAAAACAGCCCGACCTGATGGTCTGGCTGGGTGATAATATGTACCTACGGGAGCCAGACTGGTACACCAAAACAGGCTATCACCACCGCTATACCCACACTCGCTCGCTGCCCGAAATGCAGCCGCTACTCGCGCGTACTCACCATTACGCCACCTGGGACGACCACGACTATGGGCCCAACAACCCCGATCGCAGCTGGGTCCATAAAGAACTCGCCAAGGAAACCTTTGACCTATTCTGGGGCAACCTAACTAGCGGGCTGCCCCACAGTAAGGCAGTCACGGGCTCCGCCGGAATCACCTCGACCTTCCGTTACAACGACACCGATTTTTTCCTGCTTGACAACCGGAGTTTTCGTACGCCAAACGACCAAAAAAGAGCAGACAATAAGACCCTTCTCGGCCAACCACAACTAGAATGGTTGATTGCAAGTCTCATTTTCAGCAATTCTCCCTGGAAGATGGTCTGTGTTGGGGGGCAGGTACTCAACAACTCCGGCCGAGGAGAGGCCTACCTCGAAATCGCCCCTGAGGAGCACGCTTATCTCTTAAGGCGCATTAACGAAGAAGGCATTACCGGCGTTGTTTTTCTTACGGGAGACCGCCACCATACCGAGCTAAGCGAAATGACCTTACCGAACGGTAACAAGATCTACGACCTTACCATATCCGCCCTCACCTCGGGAACCGGAAACGGCAGAGACGAGCAAAATGACTTCCGGGTAGAGGGCACCCTGATGGTCCGGCATAACTTTGGCATCCTGCGTTTTTCCGGTCCGCTGCAAGAGCGCCGTTTGGAAGTAGAGGTATTTGGAACCCAGGGAAACTTACTCTGGAAACGGGAACTTAGTAGGTAGACGGGCGCGGCCCGTTATAGGGAGCTAGGAAATAGACGCACTTCGTGCTGCTAGGAGCTAGGGCACAAACCGCCTAGAGGCACAGCGTCCTAGCTCCTAGAAAAGGGCGAAGCCCGCCTAGCTCCTAGCCCCCTAAAACAATCCATACTTAACGATACAGTAGATGGCCCTCACACCGTCGCGCCAACCGATTTTCTTGCCTTCTTCGTAAGTGCGGCCGTAGTAGCTGATGCCCACTTCGTAAATTCGCACTTTAGGGATGCGGCTGATCTTGGCCGTCACTTCCGGTTCGAAGCCAAAGCGCTTTTCCTGTAGATCGAGGGATTGGACCAACTCCGTACGGAAGAGTTTGTAGCAGGTTTCCATGTCCGTTAGGTTCAGATTAGTGAACATATTGGAGATGAGGGTAAGGAATTTATTACCGATCGTGTGCCAGAAGAAAAGAATCCGGTGGGGCTTACTGCCCTGAAAACGGCTACCGTAAACGACGTCGGCGAAGCCAGATAGAATTGGTTTCAGTAATTCGTTGTATTCTTCCGGATCGTATTCTAGGTCAGCATCCTGGATGATGAGGTAGTCTACCGTAGCCCGAGCAATGCCCGTATGCAAAGCCGCTCCTTTACCCTGATTAACTGGGTGGGCGAAGTACTGAATATTGAGTTGGGGGTTCGCCGCTTGGTAGCGGCTAATGGCGCCTTCGGTATCATCAGAAGAACAATCATTAACGATGATCAACTCTTTATGGAGTCCATCGACCAGCTCCACATCACGGACTTTATCCAGGATGAGGTGAATGGTTCGCTCTTCGTTGTAAGCGGGGATGATAATGGATAGCTTCGCTTGGTTGTTTGCCACTACGGTAGGGTCATGATTGGGAAGGTGACAAAGGTAGCTGGTTAGGGGGGAAAGCAAAACACCCTCACCAATTACTTAGTGAGGGTGCATATTCATGGGATCAAAACAAAAAACGAGAAATAGGGAAAAGAGTGGCTTATTCTAACACACCCCATAGGTACGAGAAAAGAGGTACCTCAGTTTTACGCCAAAAAAATACACGCACTAAGTCGTACGCTAGCCACCTTGGTCTAAATGAAAAACCAACCCCCTGAAGTCTTATCGCGTTTGCTTCGCAAGACACACGCTACAAAATGAAAATACTCTACTCGGCACTCTGCTGCCTATTCCTCAGCGGCGGCCTGATCGCCCAACAATCTCCGGAAGATCCGGAAGAAGTTTATCGAGTCAATCGTTGGGCAAGTGCTGGCATTGGCTTGGTGGGGATGCTTATTAGTGGCATTGGTATTGAAAGCCTGCGGGACAAAGACCGCTTCACGGCCACGGAGCTTGCGGGGTTAAGATCAGAAGACGTTCCTCGTTTCGACCGCTGGGCCCTTAGTCGCGACCTGGAAAAGCGAGAAAGCGCCGAAGAGGCAAGTGATCTCGTTTTCAATGGAGCCGTGCTACTGCCGTTTACTTTGCTCTTCGACAAACGGATTCGCAAAAATGCGCTCGACATTGGGCTCATCTATTTAGAAGCCCAGGCCTTCTC
>JBCDGT010000068.1:0-8901 GCA_038750915.1 Bacteroidota bacterium | reverse complement strand
AGGGGTTTGCCTCCACCACGATGGTGGGCTAGTTGGTGCCGCTGTACCAAAGGCCGTCTGGCGTAGGCGCTTACAGACCCTTAAAGATGGTGGCACGAACGCCATTCGCTCGGCTCATAATCCCGCTAGTCAAGAGTTCCTCAATCTGTGCGACGAAATGGGTTTCTTGGTACAAGATGAGTTCTACGATGAGTGGGATTATCCCAAGGATAAACGACTGAACATGGGAGAATCGAAGTCCAAAGACTTCATCACCCGTGGCCACCACGAACACTTCCAGCAGTGGGCTAAGGAAGATTTACAGAATACGATTCTTTCTCACCGCAACCACCCCTCCATCATTCAGTGGAGCATCGGTAATGAAATTGAATGGACCTACTCCCGCCAGAAAGAAACAACTGGCTTTTTCGGCGCAGACAGCAACGGCAACTATTTCTGGAACGAGCCTCCCTACTCTACCGCAAAGATCAAGGAGTTGCAAAACACCATTCCCCGTACGGAATACCAAATCGGCGAAACCGCCCAAAAGCTAGCCGACTGGACCCGGGAACTGGATACCACTCGCCCGGTAGTAGCCAACTGCATTCTACCTTCTGCCAGCTATGAATCTGGCTATGCAGATGCCTTGGACGTGATCGGGTACAGCTACCGCCGCATCATGTACGATTACGGCCAACGCAACTATCCCGACCTCCCGCTGATGGGCACCGAAAACCTAGTGCAGTACCATGAATGGAAAGCAATTATGGAACGCCCCTGGGTGTCCGGCACCTTCCTCTGGACCGGAATCGATTACATGGGTGAAAGCAATGGAGGTTGGCCAAAACACAACACTACTTCCGGTATGCTAGACGTAGCCGGCTTTCCCAAGCCAAGTTATTTCATGATGAAGTCCCTTTGGACGGAAGCCCCCATGATTTACCTTACTACCCAGACTGAGGAAAAAAGTATTTTTCAAGTAGATGAATCCGGAAAGGTAATTGAACGCCAACCGGGAAAGTGGCAACGAGCGCTGTGGACCTGGCATAACGTAAACCATCATTGGAATTACCCGACTGGCACCGCCACCATCGTAGAAGCGCTTTCTAACTGTCCGGAAGCAGAATTATTCCTTAACGGAGAGTCCTTCGGTCGACAAAAACTGGCGGATTTTCCTGACCACATCTATAAATGGTCCGTTCCTTACGCTGCTGGAGAGTTGGAAGTAAAAGGGTACGCTACTTCGGGGGAAGCCACTTTCCAACTAAACACGACTAGAGAACCGACCGAAATCGCCCTCAGTATGGAGGGAGAGGAAGAAGGCGGAATTGAACATCTTGTCATCCAACTACTGGACGAAGATCGCCGCCCCGTCCGCCACCTAGAAAAAGAAATAAACTTCGAACTTAGAGGGGGAGCCGAGCTTCTGGGCGTCGATAATGGAGCGGCCACAAATACCTACGCCTTTCAGGGCGGAAAGGTACGCACTAAAAATGGCCGTGCTTTAGCCATTATTCGTCGAGGTGCGGCTGACGCGGAGCTCCTTATTAGTACTCCCGGTATCCCAGACATTACCCACAAAATTATGAAAGACTGATTTTATGAAAAACATCCGCAGCCATTACGCGGGCAATCACACCTTTACCGTCACCGAAACCGCTACGGAAGAACCCGGAGCAGAGGATGTACGCATTAAAGTCGCTTACTGTGGCGTTTGCGGCACCGACGTGCACATCTACCACGGTATGATGGACCAACGGGTCAGCACACCATTGACCATCGGTCACGAGATGTCTGGTATCATCGATAAGGTTGGCGCCCAGGTTACCGGTTTCTCCGTTGGCGATAAAGTTGTCGTTCGGCCACTTGATGATCGGGAAGAACAAGCCTCCGATAAGGGCTTTAGTCACATCGCCGCAAAGCTGAAATTTATCGGTATTGACAGCCCCGGAGCTATGCAATCCTACTGGAATGTACCGGCCTTCGTTTTACACAAGCTCCCCGCCGACACAGATATGCAACTCGCCGCATTAGTAGAACCTCTGGCTGTTGCCTGTCATGACGTTCGCCTCTCGGGCCTAAAGGCCGGAGAGACAGCCGTAGTACTGGGTGGTGGTCCTATTGGTATGCTCGTGGCCATGGTCGCCAAAGAAACCGGTGCTCAGGTAATTCTATCCGAGACGAATCCGGTAAGGGTCAGCCTAGCCAAAGCGCTAGGTTTCGACGTGGTGAATCCTATGAATGACGACTTAGTCGATTTTGTCTCCACCAAAACCGACGGTGGCCTCGCCGACGTCGTCTTCGAAGTAGCCGGCGTACAACCTACTATCGACGTGATGACCGAAGTAGCGGGACTCCGTGGGCGCATCGTGCTGGTCGCTATCCACGGACAGCCGCGTCCGGTAAATCTCTTCAAGTTCTTTTGGAAAGAGCTCCAACTCATCGGTGCTAGGGTCTATGAGCCAGAAGACTATGAATACGCTATTCAACTCGTAGCTGGTAAATCCCTACCACTTAGCGACTTAGTGACTTCCATAGCTCCCCTTACCGATATCCAATCCGTATTCAAAAAAATCGACGAAAACCCCGACGGCATGAAGGTGCTGTTGGATTGTCAAGCATAAAACCGTCATGACAAACATTTTAGACAACTTCCAACTTTCCGGAAAAACGGCACTAGTAACTGGTTGCAAACGCGGCATCGGTCGGGCCATGGCCCTTGGTCTAGCGCAAGCCGGTTGTGAAATCATCGGGGTTAGTGCTACGCTTTCTTCATCCGGCAGTGAAGTCGAAGCGGACGTCACCGCCACGGGAAAGTCATTTACTGGCTATGCCTGTGATTTCTCTAATCGTGAGGCCCTTTATACCTTCATTAAGGAAGTCAAGGCCAAACACGGAACACCGGATATCTTAGTTAATAATGCTGGCACCATTCTCCGCACACCCGCCGCGGAACATCCCGATGAAATGTGGGATAAAGTAATTGAGGTCAACCAATCTGCACAGTTTATTCTCACCCGGGAGTTCGGTCGAGATATGATCGCCCGTGGCTCGGGTAAAGTCATCTTTACCGCCAGCCTCCTGACTTTTCAGGGGGGGATCACCGTACCGGGATACGCCGCCAGTAAGGGCGCCATTGGCCAGATGACCATGGCCTTTGCTAACGAATGGGCCGGTAAAGGGGTCAATGTGAACGCTATTGCGCCTGGATACATCAGTACTGACAATACCGAAGCCTTACGTAATAATCCGGAGCGAGCTAACTCCATCCTGGCGCGGATTCCCGCTGGTCGCTGGGGAGAACCGGCCGACTTTGCCGGTCCAGTAGTCTTTCTGGCCTCCGAAGCCGCCGCTTATATGCACGGATCAATCCTGCTCGTCGACGGCGGCTGGATGGGTCGGTAAGTAGTTAATTGATGCAGCGTTGGTCATCGGATGTGTCTCCGCTCATCCGATGTCTCAACCTGCAACACCCAATGTCCGGCCCTGCATCATCCATCCAACAAAAGAAGTAAATACACCATGGCAAAACAATACGATTTCGACCTCTACCGCAACGGTCAGTGGGTAGCTGCTACCACCGACAAACGAGACACCATTACTAGCCCAACTGATGGTTCCACCGTCGGAACAGTACCCATTGCGACGGCGGCTGATGCTACCGCTGCCCTGGAAGCCGCTACCGAAGCCCAAAAAGCTTGGGGTAAGGTGCCGGCCATTCAGCGGGCTAAAATGCTGCACTCCTTTTGCGCTGAGATCCGGGCGAACGCCGAGGAACTGGCCCAGCTCATTACCCGAGAGCAGGGCAAGCTGCTTAAAGTCGCCAGGTTTGAAGTCGAGGTAACCTGCTCTTTCATGGAATACGCCGCCGCCTGGGCGCGTCATTTGGAAGGGGACATCATTCCTTCGGACAACCCCAACGAGCAACTATTGATTCACCGCATACCCCGGGGGGTGGTAGTAGCCATTACCGCCTGGAATTTCCCTCTTGCCCTGGCCGGTCGGAAAATTGGTCCGGCGCTAGTCACTGGTAACGCCGTGGTGGTCAAACCTACGCCAGCTGCCCCGCTATCGACTTTTGCCCTTTGTGATCTCGCTAAAAAGGCCGGCTTACCAGACGGCCTCCTGAACATGGTTACCGGCGACGTAGCAGTAGGCGTTGCCCTCGTGGAAAGCCCCCTCACTAAAATGGTCACTATGACTGGTAGTACGCCTACCGGCCAGGCCATTGCTCGCTCAGCGGCTAAAAACCTGACGCACGTCCAGCTCGAGTTGGGGGGTAAGGCGCCTTGCATCGTTTTTGCCGATGCGGATTTGGACCAGGCCGTCGCCGGAGCGCTGCACAGTCGCTTTGATAATTACGGCCAGGTCTGTACTTGTAATGAACGGATGTACGTCGAAGCCTCCATCTACGATGAATTCATGGAACGTTTCCTGGCGGAGGTAGATAAGCTAAAAATTGGCGATCCTGCTGCCGAAGATACTGATCTAGGGCCCCTTACGGAAGCCCGCAGTGTCGATCGGATGGAACAGCTGGTAGCCGCAACCGTAGCTGCCGGAGGCCGCATCACCCGTGGTGGAAAACGTCCTACAGGAGAAGCTTTCGCCAAAGGGCATTTCTTCGAAGCAACCATTATCGAAGACGTAAGCCAAGAGATGACCATTGTCCATGAAGAAACCTTCGGGCCCGTCCTTCCCGTTATTAAATTCGAAGGGTACGAACAAGCGATGACCTACGCAAACGATTGTGAGTTTGGTCTCGCTGCCATGGTTTTCACGCAGGATATCAGCAAAATCATGCGCCTTCACCAAGACTTGGAATTCGGAGAAATCTACATCAACCGCGGGCACGGCGAACTCCACCAGGGCTTTCACAATGGCCTTAAGCTTAGTGGTTCCGGGGGGGAAGATGGCCGTTATGGCTTAGACCAGTACATGGAAAAGAAAACCACCTACCTCCGCTACTAGCTCGCTTATTGAGGTGCGGTCTAGGAGCTAGCTCGTTGGCCGACGAATGAGATATAAATCTAACATGAGCAAAATAACCGCTATTGATTGTCGCCTTTTCAAGGTTCCACTGGCCGAAGTCCTCTCGGATGCCAAACACGGCGATCACTTTCACTTTGAACTGATCACTGCGACGATTCACTTAGAAAACGGGCAGTCCGGCACTGGCTATACCTATACGGGTGGAAAAGGCGGCCAAGCTATTCGCGCCATGATTGAACACGACTTAGCCCCTGCGCTAGTGGGCCAAGATGGTTCGGACATTGCCGGCCTATACGACTTTATGGAATGGCACATCCACTACGTTGGCCGAGGTGGCATTGCTTCCTTTGCCATTAGTGCTATTGATATAGCACTTTGGGACGCCCACTGCAAGACACTCGGGCAGCCCCTCTGGAAAGTGGCCGGAGGAGCAAATAATACCTGTAGGGCTTACTGTGGTGGAATCGACTTGATGTTCCCCCTCGAAAAATTGCTGGATAACATCCGTGGGTACCTAGCAAGAGGGTTTACCGCCGTAAAAATTAAGGTTGGCCGCCCCGAATTGGCCGAAGATGTCGCCCGGGTGAAAGCCGTGCGAGAATTGATCGGGCCAGACGTAACCTTCATGGTGGACGCCAACTACAGCCAGTCGGTTACTGGAGGAATAGCCATGGCCAAGGCTTTTGAGCCTTACAACATCTACTGGTTCGAAGAACCTACCATTCCGGACAACTACAAGGGCTACGCGGAGATTGCCGCTGCTACTTCCATTCCACTGGCGATGGGTGAAAACCTGCACACTATTCATGAATTTGAATATGCGCTGGAACAGTCTAACCTTGGTTTCGTGCAGCCCGACGCTTCCAACTGCGGTGGAGTTAGTGGGTGGTTGGCTGCCGCCGCGCTAGCCAAGGAACACAACGTTCCCGTTTGCTCCCACGGGATGCAGGAACTGCACGTGAGCCTGGTATCTAGTCAGGAACACGCTGGATGGATCGAAGTCCATAGTTTCCCCATTGATGAATATACCCACCGTCCGCTGGTGGTAGAAGATACCCGAGCCGTAGCTCCGGATACTCCGGGGGTCGGGGTGGCATTCGACTGGGAAAAACTTAAACCTTACGCTATTTAACCAAAGGTGGAGGGACTCCTGCCCCGATTAGTCAGGGCAGGAATCCCTCCACCTTATTCAAACAAGATCATGCCAATAAGTAAAACTGCATTCGGTTCCTTTTCAGGCCAAGAAGTCGAGTTATACACCCTCCGCAACACGCGGGGGATGGAGGTGAAGATTACGCCTTACGGAGCCACCGTTACTTCCATAGCCGTACCTGACGGCAAGGGAGGTCGCCGAGAAATTGCGGCCGGATTCGACCAGCTCTCTGGCTATTTCAGCGAGGCCTACCGAGCCAACGCGCCCTATTTCGGTTGTACCGTCGGTCGCTACGCCTCCCGGATTAAAGATGGTAAATTCACTATCGACGGCAAGGACTACTCAGTAGCTACCAACGATGGGCCAAACCACCTACATGGTGGTATCGATGCTTTCGATAAAAGGATCTGGACCATCAAGGCAATAACGGAAAATGCGATTACTTTAAGTCTTCATAGTCCCGACGGGGACGGCGGTTACCCCGGCAACCTAACGGTTAGCATTACCTACACTTTGACGGATAACGATCAGTTGATCATGGACTACAGTGGCAGTACCGACCGAGCAACGCCATTATCCCTAACGAACCATACCTACTTCAACCTTTCGGGTTTCGGAGAAACGATCCATAACCACGAAGCCAGGATAGATGCGGACGCCTTTCTACAACCCGACGAAACGAACGTGCCCGTTGGCGAAGAAACGGCCGTCGCAGGCACCTTCACCGATCTACGACACACGGCGCGCCTTGGCGATCGCCTCGACCAGACCGAAACCGGTTTTGAGACTTACTACCGCTTTGACGGTGCTACGGAAGCCCCTAGGGAAGTAGCACATTTCTCCCATCCTGCCAGCGGCGTGAGCCTGATGGTCCTTACCACTGAACCAGGTGCGCTCTTTTACACCGGCTACTTCACTAGTGATGACCTCCGACGGGAAAACGGCGACCAGTACGGCCGCTACCGTGCCTTCTGTTTTGAGACGAGCCGCTATCCGAATGGACCTAACCTAGCAGGTGTCACCAATGCGGTGCTCCAGCCAGGTGAGCAATATTCCAGCTCAACTATCTACCAGTTAATTTACTAATCACACACTAGCGATCATGACTTTAGGAATCATTACGGCCATCGCGGCCGGTATCATGCTGGGCCTTTACGCCCTGCCGGAGAAATACACCAAGGACTTCGAATTCGAAAATACTTGGGGGCTGATGTTCTTCATCAACATGCTTATTGTCCCCGTCATCGCCGGTTTTGCGCTGGTGAATGGATTCACAGATATTCTTGGCTCCCTCTCCGGAGAAGTATTATTAAAAATGACCCTTGGTGCTTTAGCTTGGGGAATTGGCGTAATGCTGTTGGGCAAAGCCATCAACTACATCGGTCTTTCCCTTGGATTTTCCATTTTTATCGGTACGGTGATTTTGGTGGGCTCTTTACTTCCTTTCATCGTAGATGGATTACCACCAACCAATGCTCTGCTTATTATTCTAGCAGGTATTTTAGTCGTTTTGGTGGGCGTCATCGCCAACGGTCGTGCTGGCATCGCCCGCCAGGCAGACGAGCAAGAGCAGGAAACCGCTACCAAATCACAATCGGCCATGAGTACCGGCATCCTTATCGCCGTTGGTGGAGGTTTGCTGGCCACCGGATTCAGCTACGCTAACGCCGCCGGACGGCCGGCGATTCACGCCGCCACGCAAGCTGCTGACAATCCAGAATGGGTAACGGCCGTTGTGGTGATGTTCGTTATCTACGTAGCTGGGGCCCTCTTCGTAATGCCCTACTTCCTTTACCAACTGAGTAAAAAGGGCTTTTGGGGAAAATTCAAGACTTCCGCCTTGGGCAAAAATATTGGCCTGACGACCGTCATGGCCATCCTCAATTTTGCCGCCTCCGTCACCTTTGCCTATGCCGCCTATCAACTTGGGCAAGCAGGCAATACGGTAGGTTATGCCATTTTCAATACGGTCAGTGTCGCCGTGGCCATCATTACGGGGCTCATTACTGGAGAGTGGATTCAGGCTTCTTCCAAGGCTAAAAACATGCTTTACCTTGGCCTAGCGGCGATGGTAATTGGTGTGATCATTATCGCCTTTGGTAACGGAATGACCGCGATGTAACACTTATGTGTTTATCCTCCACTACATGTGACTAAATCCTTGGAATAAAGGGAATTAGCCCCTAAGCTTGCAGTATACATGTAAGGATGTAAAGAAGTATCGACTTTTAAGTTTCAGCATTATCAGAAGCCCCGGACTAAAAACCCGGGGCATTTTTATTTAAAGCCCATAAAATTCAGTAGCCGTACCCCCCATAACTTTAGCAGCGTCTGTATCCGGGTTAGTGGCTAAATAATCTTCTACCACCCCAACCCACCGGCCGTACGCTACGGCGACTTCCGCCACGGGCCAATCACTACCAAACATCAAACGATCAGCAGGAAAGGCACCGAAGAGAACATCAAAATACCGTTGTAGCTGTGCGGCGGTCCAGGAATGATAGTCCCCTTCCGTAACCAAACCGGAAACCTTACAGTAAGCATTTTCGTAAGGGGCTATGGCTTCCATCATGGCCGCCCAGCCTTTGTAGTAGCCTGCCTTCAGGTAGGGCTTTGCTAGGTGATCAATGACGAATCTGACGTTCGGGAAAGAATCGATCAGTTCTAGAGCACTAACAAGCTGGTGCATGCGTTTTGGGGTGCCGTGGTGTGGACGTAGACTTGAACGCGTACGATCAGATGTACTTGGTGTTCACGCCGATGCTCGTGGTGATCATGGT
>JBCDGT010000067.1:0-8948 GCA_038750915.1 Bacteroidota bacterium | reverse complement strand
AGTCAACGAGCATTAGGTTGCTGAGGTGAATGGAGGCCGCTTTCTCAACGATGCCACCTTGATCATTTTCCGTAGGTTTCTGGTGCTTCTTCCGAATATTGACTCCCGCAACGATGGCGCGATTCTCAGCAGGAAGGACCTCAAGGACTTCACGCGGGGTAGAGCGGTCTTTATCAGCACCAGCAATGACTACCACGTTGTCACCCTTTTTAATTTTGAGCTTCGGCGCGAAGCGCTTCTGCTTATCTTTATATGTCTTATTAGCCATGGCTATATAGTTGAGACAAGGCGGGCCTCGTCTGTACTTTAAATTTAGAGCACCTCGGGAGCTAGTGAAACAATTTTCATGTAGTCGCGATCGCGCAATTCGCGGGCAACGGGGCCGAAGATGCGCGTGCCACGAGGTTCTTCGTTGGCGTTGAGCAGTACTACTGCGTTGTCGTCAAAACGGATGTAAGAGCCATCCTTACGGCGTACTTCTTTGCGGGTACGTACTACTACAGCGCGGCTGACGGAGCCTTTCTTTACGTTACCACCGGGAGAAGCTTCTTTAACCGTTACTACGATCTGATCGCCGATACCGGCGTAACGACGCTTCGAGCCGCCAAGTACGCGAATACAGAGTACCTCTTTGGCACCGCTGTTGTCGGCTACGCGTAACCGTGATTCCTGTTGGATCATTTTTAATTGCTTTGTTGAGACAAGGCATGCCTTATCTATACTTAACGGTTAATGATTACTTGGCCTTCTCGAGAACGGAAACCAGGCGCCACCGCTTGCGGCGGCTCATTGGGCGGGTCTCCATAATCCGGACGAGGTCACCAATTTGGCATTCGTTGTTCTCGTCGTGGGCAATTAGTTTCTTGGATTTCTTTACGTACTTACCGTAAATGGGGTGCTGCAACCGGCGCTCGATCACCACAGAGATGGTCTTATCCATTTTGTTGCTAGCCACTAGGCCAACCCGCGTCTTGCGCTCATTACGGCCAGTATCTTCAGCCTCTTCTTCGGTGGCGAAATAGTTGACGGCGGCAGCAGCAGCTTCAGTTACTGTTTCTAAGGCAGCTTCCACAGCCTCGCTTACTTGCTCAGCAGCGGCTTCGGCGGTAGCGGTTACGTTCTCGACGACGCCTTCCTGCTCCTTGTTTTCTTCGTTGGTCATGCTCGATTACTTTTTACGACGACGACGTTGGATGTGATTTCGCTTGGCGGCAGCCTCGGGAGAGAGGGCTTCCAGCTCGCGGCGACGGATTTCGGTTTTGATCCGTGCGATGTCGCGACGGATAGCCCGCAGTTGCAGGGGGTTCTCGATACCGTTAACGGTATGGTCGAACTTCATTTTTTGGAGGCTGACGGTCGTTTCGTTAAGCTGATCTTGAAGATCGGCGTCGGAAGCGTTCCGCAACTCTACTGATTTGTTACTCGCCATCAGTTCTTTATGGTTGCGCCGCACGGCAAGCCGGCGGACTTATCTAATTAAAAACTTTGTTAACTATTCCTTAGCCGACGTAATCTACCCGGGTAACCACCTTGGTTAGTACCGGAAGCTTCTGAGCGGCTAAACGGAGTGCTTCTTCGGCAACTTCGCGGCTCACACCATCGAGCTCGAACATAATCCGTCCGGGTTGCACATTAGCGACCCAGTGATCCAGAGCACCCTTACCCTTACCCATACGTACCTCTAAAGGCTTGCTGGTGATGGGCTTGTCGGGGAAGATGCGAATCCAGACCTTTCCTTCCCGTTTCATGTGACGCGTCATCGCGATACGAGCAGCTTCGATTTGGCGGTTAGTGATGCGGCCAGTTCCTAGGCTCTTGAGGCCAAAGGATCCGAAGTCCACCTTATTACCGCGCTGAGCCAGGCCGCGGTTGCGTCCCTTCTGCTGTTTGCGGTATTTCGTTCTTTTCGGCTGTAACATTACTTAAATTTTTGTGGGTAAACGTCCGAAAATCGGGCACTTACACCTCGAATTTCCCCGAGGTCCTCGTTAGAGCGGGGCAAAGGTAGGTTTTTTCAACGACTCAGGGAAGTTTGGCAGGGCAAACTTTCCATTTTATCGGAAAATGCGGAAAGCAAGGCAGCAATAGCGCTGGTTAGCTAGTACTGCCCTGCTCTCCAGGGGTAAGAATCAGCGCAAAACAGCGTTTTGATGATTCTTGGTCAGTTGTTCTCTCGCCTATGGCGGTTGAGTCAGTTGTAGCTTACTCTTGCGCAAGCATTCTAAGTATGATAGTAAGGTAGAGTTATGGTATGGTAGTAGTTTTTGTGATTATGGTTATAGGCTCTTACTATCCTACTACCAAACTGTTCTACTAACATACTAAATCTACCGGCGTCCACCGCCGCCGCGGCGATCGCCACCGCGTCCGCCACGTCCACCGCGTCCGCCACGGCGATCATTGCCTTTGGTGGCCAGACCGGCGTTCGGGTTCAGGTCCCGCTTACCGAGTACCTCTCCCTTACAGAGCCATACTTTGATGCCAATACGGCCGTAGACCGTATGCGCTTCTTTGTGAGCGTAGTCGATGTCCGCGCGAAAGGTATGGAGCGGCGTACGGCCCTCCTTGAATTCCTCCGTACGGCTCATGTCCGATCCATTCAGACGGCCAGAGATGCGCACCTTGATGCCCTCAGCGGAAGCACGCATGGTGGCGGCAATGCTGGTTTTGATGGCACGACGGTAGTTAATCCGCGCTTCGATCTGCTTGGCGATGCTTTCCGCTACGATATTAGCGTCCAGCTCCGGCTTACGGATCTCAATGATGTTGATCTGGATGTCCTTCTTCGTCAGGCGACGCAGCTCCTCGCGGATCAGGTCAATTTCAGAACCACCCTTACCGATGATGATACCGGGCCGGCTAGTGTGAATGGTGAGGGTAACCCGCTTGAGGGTACGCTCAATAATGATCCGAGCAATACCGCCCTTTTCGATCCGGGTACCGAGGTAAGTGCGCAGCTTTTCGTCTTCGATGACGTTGGCGGCGTAGTCTTTGTCAGCGTACCAGTTGCTGTCCCAGCCACGAATGTAACCGAGGCGGTTACCGATTGGATTAGTCTTTTGTCCCATGGTTAAGCTTCTTCGGTTTCAGTTTCCACTTCAGCTTGCTCGGGGAGGGCCTTCGTGTTGGTTACTTTGATGGTGATGTGGCAGCTGTGCTTCCGGATACGGTGGGCACGGCCGTGAGGAGCGGGGCGGAAACGCTTAATTTGCGCACCGGCGTCTGCAAATACCTCAGAGACGACCAGGTCGTACTCATCGGCACTTTCGGTGCCACCGGTCTTGTACTCCCAGTTAGCAATGGCGGAAAGAAGGTTCTTCTTCAGCCAGATGGCAGCTTCCTGCTTGCTGTACTCCAGGATGCTAAGCGCCTCACCCACTTGCTTACCGCGAATCAGGTCGACGACGAGCCGCATCTTGCGGACCGACATCGGAATGCTATTTAAACTTGATACTGCTTCCATTATTGGAAAATTTGCGAGGGAACGGGTTCGTACAACGGGCGGCGTTGGTTGTTGGTCATTAGTAGTTGGTCTTTGGTTGGCACTAAACACTAATTACAAAATACCAACTTTGCGAGGTCATACGCTACCTTCACTCAGTTTAAGGGGGCGCTGAACGCGGGTGCAAAGGTCGGGGAATTTTCAAAAAGGTACAAACAAAGCATGCCTTGTACCTAATCATTGCACCTGCGGCCGCGCAAAAATTAGTTGATAGTAAGTAGTATTTGGTAGCTAAATCAAATACTAACTACCAAATACTAAACACTAATTACTTCTTCTTACCACCATGGCCGCGGAAGGACCGCGTAGGGGCGAATTCACCGAGTTTATGGCCTACCATGTTTTCCGTAACGTAGACGGGAACGTGGGTTTTGCCATTGTGAACGGCGATGGTCAGGCCTACCATGTCAGGAATGATCATGGAAGCACGGGACCAGGTTTTGATCATGCCTTTACGGCCACCACCCTCTTGGGCTTTGACGACTTTGTCGTACAGACGGTGAAATACGTAAGGGCCTTTCTTAAGGGAACGAGCCATAATTTACTTCTTGTTCTTCGTCTTGCGACGGCTGATGATCAATTTGTTGCTAGCCTTGTTGACGTTGCGCGTCTTCTGGCCTTTGGCCATAATACCCGTGCGGGAGCGTGGGTGACCTCCAGAAGCGCGGCCTTCGCCACCACCCATGGGGTGATCGACGGGGTTCATCGCTACACCGCGAACGCGGGGACGACGACCCAGCCAACGGGTACGACCGGCTTTACCACTAACGGTAAGGGCATGGTCGGGGTTAGACGTTACGCCAATAGTGGCGCGGCAGGTTTTCAGGATACGACGAACTTCACCGGAGGGAAGTTTTACGGAAACGAAGCGACCTTCCTTACCCATCAAAACACCGTTCGTTCCGGCAGAACGAGCCAGAGCAGCTCCTTTGCCGGGCTGTAATTCGATGGCGTGAATGGGGGAACCGAGAGGTACATCGGCCAGGAAAAGCGTGTTACCTACGGTTGGAGCAGCTTTAGCACCAGATTCGATGGTATCGCCTACTTTCAGTCCCTGGGGAGCGATGATGTAGGTTTTTTTACCATCGGTGTACTGAACGAGAGCGATGAAAGCAGAGCGGTTTGGATCGTACTCGATCGTCTTTACTTCCGCTTTTACGCCGTCGTTGTTGCGGCGGAAATCGATGACACGGTAACGGCGCTTGTGGCCACCACCGCGCTGACGGACAGTCATTTTACCCGTCCGATTACGGCCACCGCTTTTCTTGAGGGGGGCCAGGAGGCTTTTCTCTGGCTTGTCTCCCGTCAGCTCGTCGAATTTGTTTCCGACGTGGAAGCGGGAACCAGGAGAAACCGGCTTGAACTTCTTAATTGGCATTATTGCACTGGTTGGTCCGGTGAATCTCGGAGCAAAAGCACGGTACTACGATCGACCATAGCCCGCGGCTCCCCACTCACCGAAAATTTTAAATTTCGTTGTACAAGTCGATGACTTCACCTTCGGAGAGAGTAACGATGGCCTTCTTGAAGGCGGGTACCCGTCCGCGGATGATGCCGGACTTGGTCGATCTGTTTTTAGTTTTGCCCGGCATGGTCGCGGTATTAACGCGGTCTACCGATACGCCGTAACGCTCTTCGACGGCGTTGCGGATTTCAATTTTGTTAGCCGTCTTGGCCACCACGAAGGTGTACTGGCCCTGGCTGGCTTCAGAAAGCAATTCCGCCTTCTCGGAAACCACCGGCTTGATGAGGATTGTCTTACTCATGATGGGTTGATTTTTTTTGATCGTTGTGACGTTGTAATGGGGTGTACCCATTGAGACAAGGCATGCCTTGTCTCTAGTCACGGTATGATCTAGGCGAACTGCTCTTTAAGTTTATCAATAGCTCCTTCGGCAACGATGACGGTGTTGGCCTTCATCACGTCGTAGGTGTTAACCTCTCCGGCGCTTTTGATGGCGCTATTGGGTAGGTTACGGCCGGAGCGGTAAACGTTCTGGTCGTTTTCGGCGGTGATCAGGAGCACTTTGCCTTCGGTACCAATGGCGCTGAGGAAAGCAACGTAATCTTTGGTCTTCGGCGCTTCGAACTGGAGGTCTTCCACTACCTTAATGCTGCCAGCGGTCGCTTTTGCGGAAAAAGCAGAAGCCCGCGCGACCTGCTTAACCTTCTTGTTCAACTTTAGGTCGTAGTTGCGGGGGCGAGGGCCGAATACGCGGCCACCACTACGGAAGAGTGGGTTCTTGATGTCACCCTTACGGCTACCACCCGTACCTTTCTGACGGTGTAACTTCTTGGTGGAACCGGCGATTTCGCCGCGCTCCTTCGCCTTATGCGTGCCCTGGCGCTGAGCGGCCAGGTGAGCCTTTACGGCTAGGTACACAGCGTGCTCATTGGGCTCTACACCAAAAATGTTTTCGGGCAGCTCCACCTCACGGCCAACGTCGGTACCCTGTGCGCTTTGAACTTGGAGTTTCATGTCTATCGTTTTACAATCCATCCCGCCGGAGGGGCGGGAGCGGGATCGGCTGACTTAATTTATTTGTGGAGGATTACGGTACCTCCCTTAGGGCCAGGGACGGCGCCTTTGACCAGGATAAGGTTACGCTCTGGGAAAACCTTCAGGACACGGAGGTTCTTGATGGTCACCCGGCCACCGCCATCGCGACCAGCCATGCGCATACCCTTGAATACCCGCGCGGGATAAGAAGCTGCACCGATAGAACCAGGAGCCCGCTGACGGTTGTGCTGACCGTGAGTAGCGTCGTGTACCCCTTTAAAGTTATGGCGCTTAACTACCCCCTGAAAGCCTTTACCCTTAGAGGTGCCAACGGCGGCAACGGTGTCGCCTTCTTCGAATACCTCGTCTACGGTAACGGTGTCACCGAGTGCTTTCTCGATTTCCATATCGCGGAATTCCACGACATCAGACTTTGGGGTAGTACCAGCAGCTTTGAAGTGACCGGCCAGTTGTTTACTGGTGGTCTTTTCCTTACGTTCGCCGTAAGCGAGCTGGATGGAGTTGTAGTTGTCCGTATCGTCGGTCTTCACCTGAGTAACGACACAGGGACCGGCCTCGATTACGGTACAGGCCACGTTGCGGCCCGCGTCGTCGAAGATGGAAGTCATCCCGACTTTTTTACCAATAATTCCGTTCATTGGTCTTGGTTTATTTGCTGCCGTCGCGCAATGGTGCGCCAGCGGGCAACGAATATTCCAATCCCGCGACAGCGGGAAGGGAACAGTTAACGAATAAGCCTCCTTTTGTTAGGAAAATGGAGGAAGTTGCGGAGGTAAAGGCTACTAGGTGAGCTTTACCTGAATGTCTACACCAGAGGGGAGTTCGAGCTTAGAAAGCGCGTCCACCGTTTTTTGGTTGGGGGTGTAGATTTCGATCAGGCGCTTATGGGTGCGCAACTGAAACTGCTCCCGGGAGTTCTTATTGACGTGCGGAGACCGCAGGACAGTGTAGATATCCTTTTCGGTGGGCAGCGGAATCGGGCCGGTTACGATGGCCCCACTGTTCTTTACCGTCTTGACGATCTTCTCGGTGGACTTGTCCACTAGGTTATGATCGTAAGACCGCAGTTTGATGCGAATTTTCTGATTCATGCCAGATTAAAGTTTTCAATGAAGAGGACTGCACGGCTTTCCGTCAGTCTTTGTTTTTAAGTACTCCCGGCCCCGAATGAAATTCGGAGTCGGGAGGTCAGTTTTAAGCTTAAGCTTCGCCTTTGGCTTTTTCAATAATTTCCTTGGCGATGCCCTGTGGAGCTTCAGCATAGTGGCTGAAGGTCATGCTGGAGTTAGCACGTCCGGAGGTAATCGTACGCAGGTCAGTCACGTAACCGAACATCATACTCAGGGGCACATCGGCGGTAATGCGCACCGCACCACCATTCATTGGCTCCTGGCCTTTTGGCATACCACGACGACGGTTGAGGTCACCGATAACGTTACCCGTATATTCCTCGGGTGTTACGATAACTACTTCCATGATTGGCTCGAGCAGTTTAGGGTTACACTGCTTGGCGGCGGCTTTAAAGCCTTCCTTGGCACAGAGTTCGAAAGCCAATGGCTTCGAGTCAACAGAGTGCATACCACCGTCGAACACCCGAACCTTCATGCTGTCGATGTTGTAGCCGGCAAGAATACCGTTCTTCATCATGGACTGGAAACCGTCCTTGATAGGCTTCTGGTAATTCTTGTCGATGGCACCACCGACGATGGCCCACTCGAACTGCATGTTTTCCTTGCCGTTCTTGAAGTCTTCGCTTTCCAGGAACTCCTCATCAGCAGGGCCGAGGGTGAAGCTCATATCGGCAAAGAGACCAGAACCACCAGACTGCTTTTTAAGGCGCTCGCGGTGCTCTACGGTATTGAAGAGGGCTTCTTTGTAGTTTACCTGAGGTGCACCAACGTTGGCTTCTACCTTAAACTCGCGCTTGAGGCGGTCAACGATGATTTCCAAGTGAAGCTCTCCCATACCGGAAATTACGGTCTGGTTGGTGTCTTCGTCGTACTTAACGGTGAAGGTGGGGTCCTCTTCCGCCAGTTTGGCCAGGGCCATACCTAACTTATCGAGGTCCTTCTGCGTCTTAGGCTCTACGGCAACACCGATCACGGGATCGGGGAATACCATGGATTCCAGTACGATGGGGTTCTTCTCGTCACAGAGGGTATCACCCGTACGGATGTCCTTGAAACCTACAGCAGCAGCAATATCACCAGCTTCTACCTTATCGATAGCCTGCTGCTCGTTGGCGTGCATCTGGTAGAGACGAGAAATACGCTCTTTGTTGCCGGAGCGAGTATTCTTTACGTAAGAACCAGCTTCGAGCACACCAGAGTAAACGCGCATGAAAGCAAGACGGCCAACGAAGGGGTCAGTCGCAATCTTGAACGCCAAAGCGGCAAAAGGTTCGTCTACGGAAGGACCACGCTCAATTACCTGCTCCTCATCGTCAGGGTGGGTACCCTTCACTGGAGGAATATCCAGCGGGCTGGGGAGGTAAGCGCAGACGGCATCTAGTACGGCCTGTACGCCTTTGTTTTTGAAGGCAGAACCACACATCATAGGAACGAAAGCGGCGTCGGTTACGGCGTCACGAACGGCCTTGCGCACTTCCTCTACGGTGATGCTATCAGGATCGTCGAAGAATTTCTCGAGGAGCGATTCATCGTATTGAGCAACGGCTTCGAGTAATTTTTCCCGCCATTCTTCCACCGTATCCACGAGGTCTTCGGGCGTATCGATTACTTCGTAAGTCATTCCCTGGTCGTGTTCGTTCCATACGATGGCCTGCATCGCAATGAGGTCAACAACACCACGGAAGCGCTCTTCTGCGCCGATGGGCACCTGAAGGGGAATAGACTTAGAACCAAGCTTCTCCTCTACGTCTTTGACTACGGCAAAGAAGTCAGCACCGGAGCGGTCCATCTTGTT